>CAZKIT010000142.1:0-4876 GCA_964552905.1 uncultured Spirochaetaceae bacterium | reverse complement strand
ACGAGGTCCGCTTCCGGCGGAAGCTTCGACCAGAGCTTCATCGTTCTGACAACCTTCGCGTCTATTCCGTTTATCGAGAGAACCCTGTACTTGTCCCTGTCTTCGACACGGCTGAGGACACAGCCTGCAACTCCTCCCGAAACTGCGAATTCCCTGCAGTCGGAGAATGACGAGCAGGACTCGTCATCCCAGACAAGCGGCATCGAGGAGACGTCGATATCCTTTGCGGCGAGGATTGCTGCAAGTTCGCTGTATGAGATTACCCTGTCAATCGTATCTGCATAGCGTGTTGCGGCTTCGTAGCGCTTTGCGACACACGGACCGACGAAGACAACCTTGTAGCCGGGGAACTTCTCTTTGCAGATATATGATGTGTATCCCATCGGGGAAAGCGTTGTCGAGATATGGTCCTTGAGCTGCGGAATATGCTTTTCAACGAGTGTGAACCATGCAGGGCAGCAGGATGTTGCGAGGAATCCCTTGCCTTCCTTTGTTCTCTCCACGAGCTCTGCGGCTTCCTTCTCGGCTGTGATCTTCGCGCCTTCCGCGACTTCGATAACCTCCGTAAAGCCGGCAGCCTTCATTGCGGCCTTGATCTGCTCGAGGGATCCCGGAAGCTGACCTTCGATTGCCGGGGCAATCATCGCGACGATCTTCTCTCCGTTGAGAAGCATCTTGCCGACTGACAGAAGTCCCGATCTCTTGACGATTGCGCCGAAGGGGCAGGACTTGAGACACTTGCCGCATCCTATGCACTTCTCGTGGTTGACTTCACTGATTCCCTTCTCGTTCTGCTTGACGGCTCCGACAGGACATGCATCCTCGCACGGAACACAGTTGTGAACGATTGAATGGAACGGACAGCGCTCGTAGCACTTACCGCACTTTATGCACTTCTCGGTCTGGATTTCAGCTCTTCCGTTTCTGAAGATGATGGCATCCTTGGGGCAGTTCGATGCACATGGACGTGCAAAACAGCCTCTGCATGCATCCGATACCGCATAATGTGACTGCGGACAGGACGAGCATCCCGTTGCGATTGTAGTGAGAAGAGGAAGCTTGGGCTTGTCCTCTTTCATCGCTTCTTCCATATAGGAGGACAGCGAGCGGTACTCGTCGTCATCCGTCTCGAGAGTGTAACCTGCAAGAGCCATCATACGGTATCTGACGACTGCTCTTTCCTTGTATATGCAGCACCTTGACGGCACTCTGTCCTGAGGACATATATCAATAGGAATTCTGTCTGCATCCCTGACAAGGGTTCCGTCGAAAAGATGACGGAGGACCTCTGTGTCGATATGGAATTTCATCTTCGAGTATTCGTTATTCTTATCTAGCACGGCCTTACCTCTTACCAATGAAAGATTCTACAGAAAACCGATAAAAGAATACAGATTGAAAATATGAATAAAGCGCATGTCAGTCACTGTCACGGCAGGCAATCATGTCGATGCCGCTCGAGAGTATATCGGGAATGATGACAGAGCCCATCTTCACGGGACCTTCGACTGTCGTTTCCTTTATGACTGTCATGGCATCAAGGAGAAGTTCCTTGGGAAGAGGCTTCGAGCTCCTCACAGGAAGAAGTCTCAGCCTGCTGTTACGGATTCTGACCGTAGAAGACAGAACTCTCTCGGGGTGAACGACTTCGCTTGAAGCGTAGGTATAGCCGCGCTTGCAGCTGTTGCCGTGGATCTCCTCGACCTTTTTCGTTCCGTCTTCCTCACTCCACTGGACACTTATCGAACAGCCCTTGGGGCATATTACACATGTTACAAGACTCGTCTCCATTACCTTGCCTCCTTCAGATACGCCGCCGCAGCCTTGCCGCAGAGGATGCTGTCCTTCGTGACGTTGTCTGCAAGGTCATAGACCCTGAGTACGTTTCCGCAGGCGAAGATACCTTCGGCGCTTGTCATGAAGTTTCCCTTGTTCACGGGGCCGCGCGTCTTACTGTCCATCTCAAGGCCGCATTTACGCGAGAGCTCGTTCTCGGGAATCAGCCCGACGGAAAGAAGAACCGTATCACATTCGACATACTCCTCTGTTCCCTTTATGGGCTTGAGGTGCTCGTCTACCCTGCTTACCGTCACACCCTCGACTCTCTCCTTACCGTGTATCTCGGTAGCGGTCGTGAAGAGATGGAGAGGAATGTCATAGTCGTCAAGGCACTGCACGATGTTGCGCCTGAGGCCGTTGGAACGGCTCATCACTTCGTACACGCCCTTCACCTTCGCTCCCTCGAGCGTCATGCGCCTCGCCATTATGAGACCGATATCACCGCTGCCGAGTATCACGACGCTTTTTCCAGGCATATAGCCGTCGACATTGACAAGACGCTGTGCAGTCCCCGCCGTGTAGATTCCGCCGGGTCTTGTTCCCGGAATATGGAGCATGCCGCGCGTACGTTCCCTGCACCCCATTGCCAGAATCACGGCATCGGCCTGTATGTCCATAAGTCCCTTATCCGCACTGAGAGCCCTGACACGCCTGTCCGGAGAAAGAGACGTGACCATGGTGTCCGTCATGTATTTCACGCTCGTGTTCTTTATGAGATTGATACAGCGCTGGGCATACTCCGGCCCTGTGAGCTCCTCTCCGAACACCTGGAGACCGAAGCCTGCATGAATGCACTGATTGAGTATTCCTCCGAGTGTATAATCCCTCTCTATTATGAGAATGTCCCTCACGCCTTCCTCATAAAGGGAGAGTGCGGCACTCAGTCCCGCAGGACCTCCGCCGATTATGAGAGCCTGTACCTTAATCATTCTTTCCTCCCTCCTTTTCGAGTGTAAGCCAGCTTCCCTTTCCGAATTTCGTGACCGATGTGAACGGAACAGAGAGTTCACGGGAGAGAATCTCCATGACACGAGGAGAGCAGAAGCCGCCCTGGCAGCGCCCCATTCCCGCCCTGACGCGTCTCTTTACGCCGTCAAGGGTACGCGCACCGCAGGGACGGCGGATGGAGTCGACTATCTCTCCCTCCGTCACTGACTCGCAGCGGCAGATCACCCTGCCGTAGAGGGGATTCTTTTCGAGAGCATTCCTTTTTCCTTCATCATCAAGGGCCATGAATCTTACAACTAAGCGGCCGTCAGAAAAGTCATTTTTTCTCTCTCCTGCCAGTCCCTTCTCCTCCAGAAGCGATACAACATACTCCCCGATGGCAGGAGAGGCCGTAAGTCCGGGAGAACAGATCCCGGCAATGTTGAAAAGTCCCTCGACAGAGGAGAAGCCGATGATGAAGTCTTTACTGTTCGACACGGCTCTGACGCCCGAGAAGGATGTTATTATGTCTCTCTCGCTGACAGCGGGAACGGATTTCCTCGCACCGGAGAAAATCTCCTCCTGCCCCTTCGCCGTCGTTGTCGTATCGTAGGGGTCAAGGATGTCCTCGGCATTGGGCCCCACGAGGATGTTGCCGTCGACTGTCGGAGAGACGAGTATGCCCTTTCCGCTCTTCGTCGGGGGCTGGAATATCGTATGGGTTATCATGGAGCCCACTGAACTGTCGAGAAGAGAGTACTCACCCTTTCTCGGGTATATTTCAATGGAGTCATCTCCGAAGAGAGCGGCAACACGTCCGGAGTCGACGCCGGATGCGTTTATAACCCCCTTTGCCGCAATCTCGTCATTGAGGATGAAGCCGCCCTCGCTTTTTCTGACCTTTTCAATGGAATACGAAAGCCTTACTTCGACACCGTTACGGACTGCGACCTCGAGGGGTGCTGCCGTAAGTTCGAACGGAGAACATATTCCTCCGGTAGGTGCCAGAAGAGAACCGAGCGCATTCTCCGAGAGGCCGCTTTCGAGGGAGAGAGTCTCATCTTTCGAGAGTATCTTCAGCCCCGGAACGCCGTTGAAGACACCGCGTGCGTAGAGTTCCGAAATCTTCTTCATCCCCTCATCGTCGAACGCGACGACCATGCTTCCTGTCTGACGGAAGGGAATGGCCATTCTCTCATGGCACTCTCTTATGATTTCATTGCCCCGCACATTGAGACGGGCCATGAGTGTCCCCGGTTCGGGGTCATAACCTGCGTGGACGATGGCGGAGTTCGCCTTGCTCGTTCCCTCGCATATATCATCTGCCTTGTCTATTACAAGAACAGAGCACTTCCTCTTGCTCAGTTCATACGCCGTCCAGCATCCGGAAACTCCGGCGCCGACAATAACCCAGTCATAACTCTTCATGAGAATCAGTTTATACCTTCCCCGGTGAGAAAAGAAGAAAAAAAGAAGCAAAAACAAGGAGATAAACAGGTAAACATTTATCGAAAAACTTTCCTTTGCTTTTTTTCCTGTTGTCCTTCAATAATGATAAGGAGGGGATATGAAACAACTCTCCCCCTGTCCAGAAGGAGGACTGAATGAAAAAACTACTGGTTATCTGTCTCGTACTCGCAATTGCGGTATCCGGCGTATTCGCACAGGGCGGAAGCGAAGAGACGAAAAAGAGCGAAATCAAGGTTGCTCTGATTGTATCAAGCACTATCGACGACAAGGGCTGGTGCCAGTCGATGCATGACGGTATCAAGCAGGCAATGGAAGAAATGCCGGGCAAGATTGCCGACTACAAGGCCGTCGAGAACACACAGCCTGCAGACACCATGACAGCCATCAGAACGTATGTCAATCTCGGCTACAACATCATCATCGTCCACGGCTCGCAGTTCAGGGCCCAGGTCGAGGAGGCAGCTGCTGAATTCCCGGATGTAATGTTCGCTTTCGGAACATCATCAGACATCATCGCTGACAACGTATTCACATACATGCCGCAGTCTGAAGAGACGGGATATCTCTCGGGACTCGTTGCAGGACTTACGACAAAGGCAAACAAGGTTGCCCTGGTCGGCCCCATCGACGGCGGAGATGC
>CAZKIT010000141.1:0-4884 GCA_964552905.1 uncultured Spirochaetaceae bacterium | reverse complement strand
TCCCGATGCAGAGAGAGGACTTCGAGGGAATCTTCGAGGCAATGAACGGTCTTCCTGTCGTCATCAGACTTCTTGACCCGCCTCTCCATGAATTCCTTCCGAACGACCATACATCACGCCATGAGATGGCTCTCAGAATGGGAATAAGCGTCGAGGAGATTTCCCGTAAGTGCAACGAACTTCACGAATTCAACCCGATGCTCGGATTCCGCGGCTGCCGTCTTGCGGTAATCTATCCCGAAATCCTCAGAATGCAGGTAAGGGCTATCATGGAAGCTGCAATCAACACCAAGAGAAAGGGCTTCAAGGTCCATCCTGAAATCATGATTCCTCTCGTAGGCATCTGGAAGGAGTTCAACTACTGCAGAAAGAACGCCGTCGACGAAATCGAGAAGGTCTTCAACGAGCAGAATCTCGTCATTCCTTATCAGATCGGTACCATGATCGAGGTTCCGCGTGCTGCACTCACCGCTGATGAGATCGCAGGCAGCGCAGAATTCTTCTCCTTCGGTACAAACGACCTGACACAGATGACATGCGGCTTCTCGCGTGATGACTCTGCAAGGTTCCTCACACATTATGTAGGAGATCCCGACAAACAGTTCTATGACTATGATCCGTTCGCGACAATCGACTTCGGCGGAGTAGGCAAGCTGGTGAAGATGGCTGTCGGTCTCGGACGCAGTGTAAGACCTGACATGAAGATGGGTATCTGCGGTGAACACGGCGGCGACCCGAAGACGATCGCATTCTGCCAGGAGGCCGGACTTGATTACGTCTCGTGTTCTCCCTACAGAGTTCCTATCGCACGTCTTGCAGCGGCTCAGGCTGCCATCAGCAGTAAGAAGAACTGATTTCTTCTGACATGAAATCCTCTCTCATCAACGGGAGAGGATTTTAATTTGTCGCTTCATGCCGTATGAAGAAAGAAAAAAGGCTTCCGATAAGGAAGCCCTACGAGCCAGAAATGGGAATCGAACCCGTGACCTACACTTTACGAGGGTGTCGCTCTACCGACTGAGCTATTCTGGCACTGAAGAGAATATTAACTCAAGTTTCAAATAATTGGTAGTCACTTTCGCCATTTTTTCTGTCGTTCTGAACCTCTTTTTTCCTGCTGTCTTACTGTTCAACCGAGGAATCACAGATTTCTGTCCGTCCTTCTGAAACTTTCTCTTCTTTCTGTGCTAAAATATAAACAAGGGTGGAATCGGATGAACGGGAGACGACTGATACTGGGTGATATTCACGGACGTTTCAAGGCACTTGTTGAGGTTCTCTCAAGAGCAGGATTCAGGGACGGCGAGGATATTCTCTATTCCGTCGGCGATTTCTGCGACAGGGGAAGGGATAATGTCGAGGTGCTTGAATATCTAGCATCACTGAGGAACTTCAGACCGGTGCTCGGCAACCATGATGCATGGCTCCAGGATTATCTCAGGACAGGTTACGTCCTGAGCGACAACTGGTACTACCGTAACGGAGGATGTACGACAGTCGCTTCATTCAACGGTGTGTCCGACAGGGAAAGAAAGAGGCTCTCGCTCTGGCTTGACGCCATACCGTACTGCAGGATGGAGAAGGGCATCATCATCGTTCACGGTGGTCCGAGGGAGAGGAATCTCAAAGCCCTTCTGAGAGTGAGGAACTATGAAAGCGAGAGCGAAGCACGCTCCATTCCCGACGAGCTCTGGGACCGCAGCTATCTGAGAACCGCATTTCTCCATGAAGCCTGGTCAGTGAGCGAGGAGAGAAAGTCGGGAATGAGTTTCACTTCCTATTCGATTTCGATGAGCAACAGCTACTCCGAGCTCGGTAATGAGACGGGAGACGGAAGAGTCTATACTCTTTCCGGCCGGCGCATGTTGTACACAGGACACTCGATTGTAGGCGGAAGACCCTTCGTCTCGAAGGCCTTCCGTCTCACGGCGCTCGATACAGGCGCTTCATCCCCTGACGGCGTTCTTACGCTGATGGACGCAGACAGCGGGGAATACTGGCAGAGTGACGTCATAAGAAATACAGAGGAGGAGAACTAGATGCCGCTTCAGATAATCAGGGCAGATATAACGACACTGGGCGTGGACGCAATCGTCTGCCCGACAAACAGACATCTTCTTCCCGGTTCGGGAATCGACCGGGTGGTATATGAAAAGGCCGGTGAGAAATTCACCGATGAATGTATGGCCGTAGGCTTTCTCGGCGAAGGTTCTGCAACAGCTCTTGACGCATGTGATCTGCCGTCGAAATACGTCATCATGACAGTCGGTCCGCACTGGAACGGAGGTGACTGGGGCGAACTGGACGTGCTTGAGAGTGCTTACCGCTCCTCTCTCGACTGCGTTCGCTCTCTCTCCCTCTCATCTGTCGCCGTACCTCTCATTTCTGCAGGATACTACGGTGTACCGGATTACCTTTCGCTCAGAACCGCTACGGATACAATCAGGGAATTCCTTTCCTCCTATGAAGCCGACGTCTATATCGTCGTGTACAACCGCCTGGCCTTCGATCTGTCGAAGGGAATCTTCCGCGATGTCGCTGAATATATAGGGGATGAAGAGGTATCGAAATGGGAGAGGGGGCTCGGAAGAAGCCGTTGCACTCCCCGTCCCAGGGAAGGAAGACTGGTCGATGAGGCCAATTCTGTTCACGTTCTGAAGGACATTCCTTCCTCAGGCGGACTTCTTTTCCAGCATGAGGGTAATCCTCCTCTTTGCGATAATCTCCATCCGGAGAAGATCGGAATCATCGGGGGAGCCGAAGACGGGATTGAAATCGAGACAGATGACTCGGCTGAAGGAGGGGATGAAAAGGCTGCTCTTTTCGCTCCTGTGTGCGAAAGCATCTCTCCGGACGAACTGAGAAAACTCAGAAAACTTGACGGATTCTCCGATTACCTTGTAAACAAGATTCTCGAGGAGGGAAAGACAGGTGTCGAGGTCTACAAGAAGGCGAACATTAGCCACAAGCTCTTCTCGAAGATAATGTGCGACAGCAACTACAAGCCGAGCCGTGACACGGCGCTTGCCTTTGCTCTTGCGCTCGAACTTCCTTATCCCGAATTCACCGACATGCTTTCACGTGCCGGATTCGCGCTTTCTCCTGCAGATAAAAGGGATCTCGTCATCAGGTACTTCGTGGAGAACGGCTTCTATGACGTATTGAAGATCAACGAGGCTCTCTTCGCTCTCGATCTCGTTCCGCTTGGTTACAGAAAATGACATTTGTCGCTTGTGAAGCGACTTCCCGCACCTGGCGTAATGCTATCATACAGATACATTTACGGAGGAAAGCAGGAATATGAAGAAAGACTTGACTGAAATGGTTTTCATCCTGGACAGAAGCGGTTCCATGAGCGGACTCGAAAGCGACACGATCGGAGGATTCAACTCACTCATCGACAAACAGAGGAAGGAGAAAGGGGAGGCTTTGGTATCGACCGTCCTCTTTTCATCCCAGAGCGTGGTGATTCATGACAGAGTTCCGCTTGAGAGCGTCCCTCATCTTACGGAAAGGGACTATTATACAGCCGGCTCGACGGCACTTCTCGATGCAGTCGGAGATGCCGTTCATCACATCGTCAACGTTCACAGGTACATCCGCGATGAGGACAGACCGGAGAAAACGATATTCGTCATCACCACCGACGGTATGGAGAATGCTTCCAGAAGATGGTCAAGCTCTGCCGTGAAGGCGCTCATAGAGAAGGAGAAGACACAATACGGTTGGGAGTTCCTCTTTCTCGGAGCCAACATCGACAGCGTTGAAAGTGCAGGAAGAATCGGAATCGATCCGTCACACGTCACCGACTACATGGCTGACAGCACGGGAACGAGGCTCTCCTACCGCAACATGAGCGGTGCGATGAGCAGCATCAGGAGATCCCGTTTCGACGAGAACTGGTCGATGGACAGCAGGAATTATCTCGACGAAGTGAGAAGAAGGCAGACGAAGGAAAAGGACAGGAGCTGATAATAATTCCTCACCGGGGGCCAAAGTTGAATTTGGCCCTTTTATCTGTTCGTTTTTTGGATTATTCTAATGAAAAGATTTTTCCTTTCTGGTTTTCCGGCTTATCTTATATTACGCCGTGCAAGAAAAAGGAACGCATATATGGAAGAGATTAAAATAGACGAATCAGAAGTTGAACAGCTCAGACTTACCTCTGTCGAGTTCAATGAATTGATAAAGAAGTCCGGAGAAGGAGCCCAGATAGGACTTCCCTGGAACAGGAAGGTCTTTGAGTATTTCTTTGAAAGCGGACTCGGGGAGGATCAGATCAACGCCATCATGACGTTTGCGACCTTCGGTTATTTCCCCGAAGATGAGGATGGATACGGATTATGATAGTCCTTGGAATTGAAACAAGCTGTGACGAATGCTCTGCAGCCGTACTCAGAGACGGCAGGGAGATAATGAGCAATGTCATTGCAACACAGATAGAGCTCCACAAACCCTACCAGGGTGTCGTGCCCGAGCTCGCATCCAGACTCCACACTGAGTGGATAGCGCAGGTCGTCTCCGCTGCGATAGCACAGGCAGGCATCACGAAGTACGACCTCGATGCTGTTGCCGTGACAAACAGGCCGGGACTGCTCGGGTCTCTTCTTGTCGGTGTCAACTTCGCAAAGGGATTTGCGGAGGGACTCGGCATTCCCTATATAGGAATAGACCACATCAGGGCACATCTCTATGCCTCGCAGATAGAGAACCCGCTGGAATATCCGTATCTCGGGGTCCTTGTTTCGGGAGGACATACCGTGATATGCCGCGTCAATTCGTACTGCGATGTAAGCGTTCTCGGAACAACGATTGATGATGCAATCGGAGAGGCCTTCGACAAGGTCGCGAAGTTCTACGACATGGGTTACCCCGGAGGAGTCG
>CAZKIT010000140.1:0-4894 GCA_964552905.1 uncultured Spirochaetaceae bacterium | reverse complement strand
ATAATGTAAGAGAAGGAGTTAAAGACCGCGCATTACCTATAACCGCGCATTATGACGATAATGTGAAATTTCACATTATCGTCAGAAAGCCCTGACGGGACGCACATAGTAATCGTAGCTGCGCCTGCAGTCGTCCTGGCTGCCATTGTAGACGCTCTGTAACCACGCGTAGTAGCTATCGCTCTCTGAACTCGACCAGTACAAGTAACTTTCGTCGGCGTACCAGGATCCGTTTTCGTAGCAATTACAGTACATCAGATCGAGTTCATCCTTGCTCGGAAGGAACCAGTCATCATATCCGCCGCATTCATAATCCAGGCATGCCTTAGCTGCATATGTTCCGTTCCCAAGTTTATTCACTATGGCTTCGGTGTTTGCCTTTCCGGTTCCGACTGCTTCTGATGTATTTCCGATCTTTGTTCCGTATCCCCCGAATGTGTAAGTATCTTCCAGTCTCCACGGCGACATCTCGAGATATCTCCAGCCGCACTCGGAAGAAATGAGACCGTCGGCATTTCCCTCATCATTGTCAGCATCACAGTCATAGAAGATTTCCCCGCCTGCAGGACCCGGCATTCCGACTTCCCACATACCGAGATCCGTGTAACAGTGTATGAGGGCATCTATAATCGTGTCTGCATAATAATAGTACACATCCGAGTAGTAGAGTTCTTTCAGTACTGCAAGGGGATATTCATAACTACCCTCTTCAATCATCTTGTTCAGACGTTCGTAAACAATAAATACGATTTCATCGTAAACAGCTTCCCAGTGGTTGAAATACGATGCTTCTTCCATGAGGAATTCCATGGCCTCTTCATCCGTCTTGTCCGCGATTATCTCTCTGTAGACCTCCGCCATGATACCTGCTGCGTCATCTGAATAATGCTCTTTAAGTGCTTCCAGGGCTTCTTCGCTCTTTCCCTCCTGAGAGAGTTTCCTGCAGCTTTCAAAGTACTCATCAGGATAAATCGAACCTTTCTGGAATACGGCGATTGCGTTGCTGTAGTCTCCCGTCTCATAGAGTTTCTTACCGACTTCTCCGCAGCACTCTTCGTACAGGTCCTGGGAATCATTGTAGTAAAGGCCTTCAAATGCCTCGGCCGCCTTCTCGTATTCCTGGTTGAGATAGTACTGGAAACCTTCCTCGTAGAGAGATGCCTTGCATTCGTAAATCAGATCTCTGCATGAATAGAAAAGGTAGGAATCCCTGTCATTATTATAAAGGTTCATTATTTCGGTAATGGCAGACCAGTATTCTCCGCCGTTCATAAGGGAAACAATCCTGTCGTACTCCGCCCTGTCATATCTGAGAGCTTCTACCGAGGATGTATTAATCTCTCCGAGATCATAGGAGCCGGAAGCACATGTGATTCTGATTCTGAGGGTCTTGTTCTTGGGGAAGAGACTGAACGCGTCTTCAACCTCTATCGTATTGAAGATTCCCGAACTGTTTCTGATGACGGTTCCCGTGAAAGTCGTCTCTTCTCCGTTTCCGTCTGTTATGACGACGGTATATTCTTCAGAAAGAGACTTCATTGTGGAAAGAGCCTTTCCGTCTCCGTTTTCATCGAGAGTTATGTCCAGATACCGGTCATCATAGAGGAGGATGGAGAACAGAAGCTTTCCGTTCTTTACACTGTCTCCGCTTGTGTACGTTCCTTCAAGCTCTTTCTCGAGAGCGATCCCGCTGTCAGTCTTCACAAAGTTTCCCTTCGCACTGACTGTCTCTGCTTTTTTGACTGTTTTCTTCTCTGCCTTGGACGAAGAGACGCCGGCAGTTACTGCCGTGGCAGAATCTGATGATGCTGAAGTCGCTGTTCCGGCCGATTCACTCTTTGTGCAGGAGACAAGAAGAGAGAGGGCTATAAACAGAGCCACGAATACATATTTTTTTTCTTCATATGATTTTACCTCTTTTGATTTCAAATATGCTGTATCCCAGTATATATGTTTTCCGCCCCGTTGTGTGAAAGAAAAATCGGAATCTGAAGACACCTTCACTCCGGATTGACATGAAGAGAAGTCTCCTGAGTCAGCAACAGGAGTAGCGAGATATCCCCGTCACTCTCTTCTGAGAAACTCCAGACATCTTTCCTTGTAGTCCGTTGCCTCGTCGTAGACTGCATGCCCGAAAGCGGATGGATACATGTAAAGTTCTGAGCCGAGAGCTGAGGCTATCTCCCTCGACGCTTCAGGAGTCAGCACCCTGTCACCGTCGGATCCGATGACGAGAACAGGGCACTTTATTTTCCGGAGACTGGATGTGAGGTCGCAGGAAATCGCGGATGCGAGGATTATGAAACGCTTCCACTCCTCTTCCGTTATTCCCCTGTTCGAAGAGATGATTGATTTTCTGTAAAGTGAGAGCGTCTTCTTTGAGTAGACAGTATCTGCAAAGGACGAGAGGAGTCCCTCCTCGTCCCTCTTCTCCGCTTTTCCGAGCCAGATGGAAAGCACACTCTCCGATGTACTGTTCGGTTTTGCCGCAGTCGAGCCGAGTATGAGCTTCCTGACAAGAGTAGGATGTTCGGCTGCAAGCAGGATTGCAATCATACCTCCCTGGGAGACGCCGAAGACGTCAGCCTCTGTGATTCCGATGCTCTTCATCGCAGAAAAAGTGTCTTCTGCCATATCGTCTACTGTGTAGCCTTTTCGGATATGCCTTGTCCTGTCGAAGAGGTAGACGGTATATTCGTCACAGAAGGAAGAATAGGCGGAGGAGACTGCATCTCCCAGTCCCGTCACGCTGTGTACCGAGAGACCGGGAAGGATGACAAAGTTCTTCTCTCCCCTTCCGAAGGTTATGTAATCCATCTCATTGCCGTCAAAAGCTGCTGTCCTTACTTCGCTCATCTGATTATCTCCGGTCGACAAGATACTCATAGTGAAAATAAGAATCAAGAAGGGAAATTGTGACAATTTCCGTCTGCTGTATGGAAAAGCTTGACTTTCCTCTGTAGGATTAATCCTATGGCGAACTGGAGAGACTACATACCTTCTCAGATACTCAAGAGAGGTGAAGAATATTACTCGGACTGCTGTGTCGAGGACCTTGAGAGAAACGGCAGCAGCTATACCGCTACAGTCGAGGGGACCGAAGACTACTATGTAGGTCTCAAGATAGAAAACGGCAAGGTGAAGGCCCCGACATGCACGTGTCCCTATGCGGAGGAGCACAGATACTGCAAGCACATCGCGGCAGTCCTCTTTGAAATAGAGGATGAGTACGGTAAGGGTGTCTTCAGTGAAACGGTCACGGAAAACAAGGCCCCTCAGAAGAAGGAATACGTCACCCTCACCTTCGAGGATGACGGAGGCTACCACTACCTCAACTTCGGAAGAAGTCTCAAGGAATACTGTCCTACGAAGAAGACATACGAGGAAGCGATCCAGATGGTGAAGACGGGGGCTGTCACGAACCGTAGTACGCATATCGCCAATCCCGAATCAGATACGGACAAGGCCCTCATCTATGAAGTCAGGGTAAACGACAGTGCAAAGAATGACACGGCCCTCGTTACGATAAATCTCGGACGGAAGGGAATCCTCAATATAACATGCGTGAAGGTGAACTCCTGGTACTACTACGGATCCTATGTCAGAAATGAATGTTCCATCTACAGAGCTGACAGGACAGGAGTCTACGAGCTCTGCGTACACAAGACGGCGGCGCTGCTCTCGCTCTTCGATTTCCTCAGGGAGAACCGTGATATCATAGACCACTCCGACCAGGCTGCCCTCGAAATAATAAACAGCTTCAGCGGCAGACGGAAGAAGACCGGGGAGAAAAGCAGCGAGGAGTACACCGTCGACATCGAGCCGACAGTCACCCGCGGTCTCCAGTGCATGACAATGAAGGTCATGGGCGCCAACGGCAGGTACTACAAGGTCCGTGACGCTGAAAAGTTCATAAACACGGTAACAATGAAGGGAGTCCACTCACTCACGAAGGACAGCGAGATAGACTTCGGCAAGGTAACGCTTTCCGACAGAGCCGAAAAAGTCATGAAGGTCGCACAGAGTGCAGTGATGCAGAATCTCACGCACAGGACCTCCTATTTCTATCACGAAAAGGATGAACTCGACATCAGGAGTGTCCTCGATGATTTCTACTCCACCCTTTCATCTTCAGAAGTTCTGACAATAACGGGAGCAAGACTCGCGTTCGAGGAAACCGAACCTTCGTTCTTCATGGAGATAGACGAAGTGAAATCTTCCGGTAAGAGAATCGGAATAAGGGTAAAGGGCGAGATAACGGCCGGAAGGGAGACTTCACGCTACATATACTGGGACGAAGACAACACCCTCTACAGGGCCGACAAGAGAAACCTGGGGGCAGCAGCACAGTTTCTGAAGAATGCAGACAGCGAAGGAAAATTCGCATTCACCGTCGGTATGGGGAACATCGACAGGTTCTACCAGAGGGTTCTTCCCGAACTCAGGAAGTCGGGAAAGATCACCGACAACGCAGAAGCGGGACTCGAGGGCGTTCTCAAGGAAGCGCCGACAGCCATCTTCGAAGTTGACTGCATCAACGATGTCATCTTCTGTTCTGCTCACTTCAGATACGACAACAATAAACTCCCGCTCTTCCCTTATTACAACTTCTCCGCCCCGTCGAGAAGCACACTCTGTCCCGAATTCCAGAGAGACACCTCGGATTCACTCGACGAAATCTTCACTGGGCCGTACTCCAAGGAGGGTTTCTGGACACTGAAGACGGACGACGACTCTGTATATAACTTCTACCGGGAAGGACTCAACGAACTCTCAAAGCTCGGCGAACTTTATGTAACGGATGCCGTACACGCCACAGTGAAGAAGATGCCGCAGGTATCCTCCTTCCTCGACATCAACGAGGACGACAGCATCCTCAACTTCAATCTGGAAC
>CAZKIT010000139.1:0-4918 GCA_964552905.1 uncultured Spirochaetaceae bacterium | reverse complement strand
CGTTCTCCGTTCTGACACAGATTGACTATGAGAACACGCTTTCCTTGAAGCTCTCCCGCGGCTGTTTCTGGCCGCAGCCCAATGTTGACAGCGCCGTCGTCGTCATGAAGAGAAGGGAACACAGTCTGGTTCCGGATGAATACAGGGAAACATTTCTTACACTTCTCAGGGCAATCTTCCAGCAGAGGAGGAAAACAGTGAGAAACAACCTCCAGTCGTCGCTCTACGGCAACAGCGGTAAGGACTTTGTCGAGCTTGTACTGAGACAGGCTGGTCTTGACGGCAGCGAAAGGGCAGAGGTGCTTCCAGTGGAAAAGATAGTTGAGCTGGCAGAGATTATTCAGACCAGCATAAAGTGATTATCGCCTGAAGAAGAAAAGAATTAAACAGGTTTGAAAAATAAGGGCACCGGGGAAACCGGTGCCTTAGAAAAGGTAAGAGAACTCTTACTTTACGATTGTGCCCATCTGGCCTCTAGCACAGGAAGCTGCGTTGGACTCATCTGTATCGACATGCATTGCAAGGCGGTAGGAAGGAGATACACGGATGACTGTATCGCCGTAGATTGTCTTTCTGCCGTTGCCGTTCTCGATGAGAACAGATACGATGTCGCCGTTCTTCACACCGAATGCTTCGGCATCTTCCGGCTGCATATGGATGTGTCTCTTTGCTACGATTACGCCTTCCTCGAGTTCAACTGAACCGTTGGGGCCTACGAGTGTGCACTTTCCCGAACCCTTGACATCGCCGCTTTCCCTGATGGGAGCATCGATACCGATGGAGCGTGCATCTGTTGCACTGAGCTCAACCTGATTGACCTTTCTGCATGGTCCGAGGATTGAAACGTTTGCTAGTTCCTTCTTGGGGCCTACGACTGTGACTCTTTCGTTGGATGCGAACTGACCAGGCTGGGAGAGTTCCTTCTTTACTGTAAGCTGGTATCCCTTTCCGAAGAGAACTTCGAGAGTCTCCTGTGTTACATGGACATGTCTTGCGCTTGTCTCGACCATAAATTCTTTAGCCATTTATTAAATTCCTCCAGTGAATTTTTCCTTTTGTCTGATTATCGTACAAAAGCGCCGGTTGCTCAACACCATGTGCCGACACATAAGTGAACTATTAAGACATCATCCCCTTGTTGACCTTTTTCAAAGGCGTTATTCTTCGACTATGAAGATTGGTGTATATGGAATGGGGCGCTTCGGCTCTTTCTGGGCAGGGTGCCTTTCACGCACAGGTAACAGCGTGATAGCTTATTCACGCTCCGAACACGCTTTCCCCCGGGGCGTCGGGAAAGCGACGGAGGACGAGGTCCTTTCTTCCGACATTCTCTTTTTCTGCGTCACGATATCTCAATTCGAAGGGGTTCTCGAAAGAGTGAAAGGGAGAATCGGAAAGAATACGATTGTCTGTGATACATGTTCTGTCAAGACATATCCTGCAGAGTGGATGGAGAAGCACCTGGACAGTACTGTCTACCGTATAGCCACACACCCGATGTTCGGCCCCGATTCGGGTAAGAACGGTCTGGAAAATCTCCCGCTTGTCATGTGCCCTGTAATGGATAAGGACGAAAGGTATGAAAAGGTGAAAAGCCTCTTCGTTTCAATGGGACTCAAAGTCATCGAAATGACACCGGATGAGCATGACAGGGAAGCTGCATTCAGCCAGGGTGTCACGCATTTCATCGGAAGGATTCTCTCTGAAATGCACCTCAAGCCGAGCGGAATTTCTACAAAAGGATACAAGGCTCTTCTTGAAATCGTAGAGCAGACATGCAATGACCCGCTTTCTCTCTTCTGCGACCTCCAGCGCTATAATCCGTACACCCGTGACATGCGTCATGATCTCAGGCTTGCCATAGAGAACGTCGGCTACATGCTCGAGAAGGGAGAGAAGAAATGAACTGTTACATCTATACCCTCGGCTGCAGACTCAACCAGTGCGAAAGCGAAGCCGTCGCAGACAGCTTCAGAGAGGCCGGATGGAGTGTCGAAAAAGAAAGTAAGGATGCCCGACTAATCATAGTAAACACATGTGCCGTAACAAGTAAGGCGGAGCAGAAGGCACGGCGTATGATTCGTCTCTTTTCTTCTTCTGCCGAGTGTGTCATAGTCTCCGGGTGCTATGCCGAGAATGACAGGGAGGCAATAGAGAAGCTCGGAAAGAACATTGTCGTCTTCTCCCTTAAAGATAAGCCTTCCTTACTTAAGATTGCCCCGTATCTTTCCGGAGTGGAGGAAGGCAGCCTTTTCGAAAGGGTCAGTTCCTTTACCGAGCGTGACACTGATGCCTTCTCATATAATCCTTCGACTTTCAGTTATCACTCCAGGGCATACATCAAGGTTCAGGACGGCTGTGACAACTCCTGCGGTTACTGCAAGACCACGATAGTCCGGGGACCATCGAGATTCCTCGAGGCCGACGAAGTCGTGAGGAGAGTACTCAAGCTGGAGGAGGAAGGACTGCATGAGATAATGCTCACCGGCGTCAATCTGACGAACTACAACCATAACGGCGACGGACTGGGCGGCCTCATGAAGAGGCTTCTCTCCGAATGCGGTGATGACATAAGATTCCGTCTCTCCTCGATGGAACCCGACGGGGTGGATGACCTTCTTCTCGAGCAGATAGCAGACAGACGTGTCTTCCCTCATTTCCACATCCCCATCCAGACGGCTTCCGACCATGTCCTGAAGATCATCGGGCGCAGATACTCGATAAGCCATGTCGAGTACATAATAAAGACACTCCGTCAAATCAAGGATGATCCGTTCATCGCCTGCGATGTGATTGCCGGCCTTCCGGGTGAGACCGATGAGGATGCCGAGATAACATACCGCTTCATGGTCGACAATGATTTCTCGGCAATGCACGTCTTCCCGTATTCTCCGAGAGAGGGTACTCCGTTATATAACTCGAAGCTCTTCGTCGAGGAGAGGATAAGGGACGAGAGAGCCACGAGGCTCAGGACGCTCTCGACGCGTCAGGAGCGTTTCTATACAGAGCGCCAGAAAGGAAAGAGTGTGGAGATAATCGCCGAAAAGGACGGCGCAGGAACGACCGGGAACTATCTCAAGGCAAAGATTGTCTCTCTTTCGTCCTCTCCGATAGTTGAGGGCGGTCTTTATAAAGGTAAGGTCACCTCTGTTTTCCCTCTCGTGGTTTCCGTTGACTGATATTGTTCGTCGTGTCGGGGGTGACCACCCTCGAGTACGGGGGAATGTCCTCCTTTACCCAGGTGTTCGAGCCTATCGTCGAATCGTGGCCGACTGTGATGTTGCCCAGTACAGATGCGTTGGCGTATATGGTGACTCCGTCCTCGATTGTCGGATGACGCTTCTGGTTTCTCAATAGCATTCCGCATCCGTCCTTCGGGAATGAAAGTGCGCCGAGTGTCACACCCTGATAGATCTTTACCCTGTTCCCGATTATCGTCGTTTCTCCGATGACGACACCTGTCCCGTGGTCGATGAAGAAGTATTCTCCGATTGTCGCTCCCGGGTGTATGTCGATTCCGGTATCTGAGTGGACGAGTTCGTTGAGCATTCTCGGAATGAGGGGAAGTCCCTTCTGGAAGAGAAAGTGTCCGATGCGGTGCACCGTCACGGCCTTGAAGCCCGGGTATGTCAGTATGATTTCCCTCACGCTCTTTGCCGCCGGGTCACCGTCGTATCCTGCCTCGCTGTCCTTCTTGAGAGCCTCCCTTATGCGCGGCAGTTCCTCGAGAAGAGAAGAGGTTGTCTCCTCTGCCTTCTTCTCGGCTTCATCCCTTGTGAGTCCCGTCGTCGCCCAGGCAAGCGAGGCTTCATGAAAGAGTATGTCGGAAGCCTTCTCCATGTGCCTCGAGACGACAGTTTCAAGCATGCCGCGGGAAGTTATCTCCTCATAGTCGGGAAATAGGAGTGCGCGGAACTCCTCCATCATCGTCCTTATCTCGCTCTGGGACGGTAGGAGTGCATTCTGGAAGGTATCTCTCTCGATCTTCACGCGGGAGAAGGAAGAAACAAAGGAATCTAAAAACGGAGACGAGTCGAATTTCATGGCCCGATTATAGCCAAAGCTTTAATAGAGTAAAAGTCTCGGAAGGGGAAAAGAAGCGTCAGACCGTCACTCTTCTGTGTCCTCTTCGCTTTTCTCCCTCTCATTCAGTTTAGACGAGAGCTTCTGTACTTCGGGGTAGAGAATCCTGGATGAGATTGCGGCTACGGCAATCTTTATGGCGTCGCCCGGGATGAACGGTACTAGGCCGACTGCAAATGCCTTTGCCCATGTCGTCGAGAGATTGATCTTGAGCCAGGGAAGACCTATGAGGTATGTGATTATTTCCATGACGAGGACGACGAATACGTTGTAGAGAACGGAGTCGTGTTTTTTTCTTGCAAGAAGGGAACCGGCAATGGCGGCAGCGAGGAATCCGATTATGAAGCCGCCTGTCGGGGAGACAAATGCCGCAATCCCGCCGCCCGAGGTGAAAATCGGAAGCCCGATAAGGCCCAGTACGATGAATATGAATACAGAGAGCGTTGCGCTGGCGGGTGGAAGAAGAAGTCCTGCCATGAAGACGAAGAGGGTCTGGAGTGTTACGGGAACGGCACCGACGGGTACCTTTATGAAAGATCCTGCTGCAATGAGTGCGGTGAAGAGAGCTGTCAGTATTGTCATACGGCGAGAATAGAGAGGAGGAAAAACATTGTCAACTACTTTACTTACTCCGGTTTACTAACTATTCTCGTCTCCATGAACACAAGAGAAACCATTCTCTCCCTTCTCGAGGAGCATTCCCCGGAGTACGTAAGCGGAGAGACAATCAGCAGCAGGCTCGGAATAACCCGCATGGCTGTCAGCAAGGCCGTGGCGAGAATGCAGGAAGACGGCATCGGGATAGAGAGCCGGAAGCACTACGGCTACAGGCTTA
>CAZKIT010000138.1:0-5064 GCA_964552905.1 uncultured Spirochaetaceae bacterium | reverse complement strand
TTTTTCCCCCACTCAAGGCCGAAAAAAGTGTCCTCCCCGGAGAGAGAACACCTGATTGTTGTAAAAACTGAGGTAAGAAGAATCAGCCATGCAGGACCCAGCTGGGGTTGTTAATACGGGCAGTCTGTCCATAGTCTCCAGAAATCTTCAGTTTCAATCGACGCAGTTTCCCCTTCCGAGTCCCTTGAGATACTCCTCGACGTTGATGTATCTGATACCATCCGCCTCGGCATCCTCTCCGCGGTATATCACGAACTTTCCCGTGATTCTTCCCCAGCGGTGTTCAGTCTCACGGCACTTCTCCTCGTTCTTCAGATGCTGATACTGCTCCGGGTATATTCCCCTGCTGTATTTCACTTCATATATCTCACAGGTTCCGCTCCCAGGGCTGAAGACAACCATATCAAATTCGCCGACAGAGAACTGAAGCTGGAACACTTTCTTCTCCGGGAAGGCCGCTGCAGTTTCAAGAAGGACAATATCCTCCATCATCCGTCCTTCAATCGTGCTGTCGAGACGGGATATGACACGTTCTCTGTCATCATAACTCATGTCATTGAATCTGCTGTCGCCGAGGATGGCCGAGACAAAGGCTTCAGTCTGTGCAAATCTCAGGCCGCACTGCGTCAGTACGGTCTTTCTGCCTTTACGGGAAACATCGGGAAAATGGATGACGGCAATATCCTTAACGAGATCGAGCATCACAAGATACTCACGTATCTGGAGAGCCGTGGCGTCGTCGACTTCTACTGTCTGCTCCTCCTTTTCCAGAATGTCGAGCGCAGCCTTCATCGAGGAGATGACACCGTTCCAGTCTATGTTGTCCTTAAGGTCGGGACGTGAGGCGCGGTCCCTCAGAAGATTGTTCGCCGTGAGTGAGAGCGTGGAGGAAGTGAATGTCCTTGTCAGCACCTCCTTCGTGAAAGCATGATTGAGGTCCTCCACCACCCTGTTTATCGCACTTGTTAGCTCCCCTTTCCTGTAAAGCTCAAAGAGCAGTCTGAAATGACTCCCGTCCTGGTAGTTCTTCAGAGAATGCTGTATGTTGAGGGCAATCGATGAATCGACATATTCATCGGCACTCTCCTTTGTAGCGAATGTAGAATAAGCATTGTAGTGAATACCTCCCATGCTCATGGTGCCGCCGTAGCGGATGTAATTCTCGATTCCCCTTATTCCGAGTACATTCTCGAATTCACGGTACGGGATGAAAGTCGTGTGAAGCATGATCGTCCGGTCATAGAGCTGGTCATGAGATGAAATGAGAAAGCCGAGGGAATCGGTACCGGAGAGAACTATCTTCATTCCGCTTGAAGCGTAGATATCTGAAAAGAGAGCGGCGTTGCCGATGAAGTCATCCATGAGGGTGACTTCGTCTATGAATACATACCGGTATCCCTTCTCCTCGAGATTTCTCAGTTCCCTGTTGACTGACCTGATGTTGTCCGAGGATGTAACCTGTATGAACGCCGTCATCCCTCTCTGCTCCTCCGTCATGTCGAGGACAGTCTGCCTAAGCATCGTCGTCTTGCCGGTACGCCTGAGACCGTAAAGTATGAAAACCCTGTCGCTGTGTTCCCCGAAGACGTAGTCATGAAGAGCAGCGTAGCATTCGCGCCTGCGGTACTTTTCCGCACACCCGGCCCAGGCCGAGAGCTGTTTCCCGACACGGACGGAAGTCAGTGTCTCATGAGCTTTTTTCCTTCCCTTTCCGTGGACGGACTTCTTGAGAGCCTTCAGCTCCTCTACAAGCTTTCTGCGCTTCTCGATCTGTTCTGCAAGAGCAGGAAGCATCTCCGGGTCGATGTACTTTTCAACACGGCTTCCGTTCTGCGAATACCTGTGATAATGGTAAATGTTTCCGCGTACGGTCTTCTTGCCGATAGAGCCCTGCGGAAGAGACGCTATCTCGCGCTCAAGAGTATAGATACGTTCTGTATTGTCATCAGCCACAGCATGCCTCCTTCTTATTTGTTATACCCATTATACCACATAATACCTAACATGCAATGGGTATAACATTCATCAAAAAGAAAAGGCACCCGCCCCTTTGAGAACAGATGCCTGATTTTTCAGATTGTTGTGATTATGTCCATTCGCTGAGCTTTGCATTGACCTTCTCAAGCTCTGCTTCCATCTTGGCCTTGTTGAGATCCCCCTTTGCATACGGAAGTCTGTATTCGATGACAAGCTTTGCATACTGTACGAGTGCAACAGCTTCCTGTCTGTCGGAGATACTGCCGAGTTCCGCCGCCACATAGAAGGGAGATCCCTGTGTGGACTTGTAGCCCTCGTAGTACTTGTTGACTTCGCACTCTCCGCTCTTCTTCGAAACTGCCTTGTTGTAGTTCTTGAGCATAGATGCGAATTCCTTTGTTCTCTTCGAAGCATTCCAGTTCCTGTCCCAGAGCTGCTCTGCAAGCTCGATGTAGTTCGTGCCGTTCGTTCTGTTCGTCATGTCCTGGGTGTCGAGGCACTTTCTCATGTACGAGATAGCATAGTTGTTGTTGCCGAAGCTTATTCCGCCAGGAAGTGAATTGTAGAGAACTCCCATCACGTACCAGCTGTCAGTCTCGAGAGCAAATGAATCGAAGTCCTCGAGTGCCTTTATCTCGAGGTCTCTCATACCGCCGGCCTTGCCGAGGCTGTTGAGAGCGCCGTGCACCTGGCCGCAGCGTCCGACTGCCGAGCTCTTCCAGTGGTAGGCATTGGGTGTCTCCTTGAGCTGGAGTGAAGCATATGCGTAGTAGAATGCCGATGAAGTGTCGCCGGATGACGGCTTGTCGGAAGCGCTGTAGTCGCCGTAGCCCGCAAGCTTCTCTTCCTTCGTCATGTTATCCTTGTTCTCGTCGACAAGCGTCAGCTTCGTTCGGCTGAGACGCCACAGTATCTCGGCCTTCTCGCTGTTGTCCGTGCTTTCGTCGAGGCACTTCAGCAGATAGTCGTAATCCTTCTGATAGTCGTTCTCGTTGTAGAAGTAGCTGTCGCTGACTGATGCAGAGAACGAAGCGAAAAGCGTTGCCGCCGTTAAAAGTATGAGTAACAGAACCGTTAGTTTTTTCATATTATCCTTCCTCCAGAAAATGATGACCGAGTTTTTTCCGTTAGACAAGAGAAATCAGAAGCGATGAGTGTTCTTTTACACTGATGAGGAGGCTGGAGTCTCTGATTTCCGCTTTCCCTCTTCCGAGGAGCTTTTCCGCCTTCTTTCGAGGAAGGAATGTCAGAGGAAGAGAAAGAGAGCGCTCCGCTCCCCTGTTGATCACTGCAACCCATGCTTTTCCCTCGACTGCCCTCACTACGGCCATCGCCTCGTCGTCAAGCGGGACGAAGGAAGAAGATGCATACGCCAGACTTTTCTCTTTTCTGACCTTTCCGAGTGCAGTCATCCACTCCTTCATGTCCCCGTCCTGTCTCTCCTCTCTCCATTCCATCGGATAGCGTGCACCTTCGTTTGATTCAAGAGTGCCGTCAAGGAGGATTTCGTCCCCGTAGTATGTATTAGGGAAGCCGGGAAGCATGTAGAGCGCCATCTGGACTCCCTTGTAGATATCCCGGTCGAAGATTTCACTGTGATTATGAAGGCGCGGCGTATCATGTGAATCGAAGAGGTTCATCTGCATGTACGGAGTCTGTCCCGGAACGGAGTCGACGGCGGCACGGAAGAAGGAGCTGAGCTCCTCTCCCGTAAGGGGCCTGTCGAGCCCGGGGGAGTGTCCGTCTCTCTCTCCAAGGAAGCGGTCCATCTCCCCCATCCAGCCTCTGAGAGGTCTTCCGGAGCCGTAGTAGTTCATGGTGCCGTTCCACATGTCGCCTTCGAGAAAGAGAGTGCTGTCATCCCAGTCCTCTCCGACAAGGTAGAGGTCCTTCTTCACTTTCCTCAGTTCTTTCTGGACATCTCTCCAGACATCCCGGCAGAGCTGCTCCGAGCCTCTTCTTCCGACTTCGGGGGCAACATCGAGTCTCCAGCCGTCTATGTTGTAGGGAGCTTTCAGGTACTTCTTCATGACGGAGTTCTCGCTGCGGTACATATAATCTCTGAGCTTCTGGGATGAGTACCTCAGCTGCGGAAGCGTCTTCACGTCCTGCCAG
Organism: uncultured Spirochaetaceae bacterium; assembly: GCA_964552905.1. Taxonomy (GTDB): domain Bacteria; phylum Spirochaetota; class Spirochaetia; order Sphaerochaetales; family Sphaerochaetaceae; genus Ornithospirochaeta. Next base: position 972 of record CAZKIT010000138.1, on the reverse strand, counting down.
CAGCTGAATGAGCCGTCCTCGTTGAAGTAGAAGAAGTCATGTTCGTCCGACCGGGGATCCTCGATGGCCTTCTTCAGCCAGACGCCGTTGAGTCCAGTGTGATTTATCGAGATGTCGAGAACAACCCTTATTCCGTTTCTGTGCATCGTGTCCACAAGGCTTATGAGGGCCTCGTCTCCGCCGAGCTTCGGATCGATTCTGAAGAAGTCCACCGTATCATAACGGTGAACGGACTCGGAGGAGAAAATCGGGTTGATGTAGATGAGATCTATTCCGAGGCCTTTGAGGTAACCGGCCTTCTCCTCGATGCCTTTGAGGTCACCGTTGTAGAAGTCACAGCACCTCGATTCATTCCAGGGTCTGGGTTTCTCGTTCCAGGACGGTGTGGTGACAACTCCGCCGTCGAACTCGTACTCACCCTTCTTCGCGCCGATGTCAGGATCGGAATTGAAAAACCTGTCCGGAAAAATCTGATAGCATGTGGATGATGCGACCCATGACGGTGCGCCGTCTCCCGTTATGAGCGAGAAGCGCTCGTGCACGGACGGAACGTAGCGTGTTATGCCGGATCTCGAATAATAGTAGCTTGCGCCCTCCAGGAAGAAGACGAAGAAATAACGGAAGAGCGTATCGTCGAGATTCGTCTCCGTCTCTGCGGTGTACTTCACAGAGCCGTTGTATGTGCCGTCCTCCCTCATCTCCTTCATGAAGACGAGGCCGGACTGGCTGTCATACTTCAGGAGAACACTCTCCGGCTTTGAAGAAAACGCTATTGAAAGAGAGACACTCTCTCCCTTACGCGGGAAGAGAGGACTGACGAACGAGGACGAAAACGATGAATAGACTGATGGTAACTTTGCTTTCATGAAACACCCCGTCCGGATTTTATCAGAACGGGGCATGAAACAACAATATCAGGTAATGTTATTTTTTGATGAGACGGAAGAAATTCTGGTTGGTCTCCTCCGGGTC
>CAZKIT010000137.1:0-5091 GCA_964552905.1 uncultured Spirochaetaceae bacterium | reverse complement strand
TCACGCTCTCTCCGTTCCTTGACGAGAGGTACGACGAGAAATCCTCGTAATCGAGAATTTTCCTGCCGTCGGCTGTAAGTACGAGGTCTCCTTTCTCTATGGCCCTCTGTTCGATTGAGACCGAGAAGAGGGACGGGTATTCGCTGATGGGGGAGATATATGCCCTGTTCGATACTCTTTCGACAGGAATGACTGCAACGACGAGAAAGAGGACGAATGCAAGGATTATGTTCATTATCGGTCCTGCAGCATATATCAGGAGCTTCTTCAGCGGATGGATGGCGAAGAGGGAGCCCTGTTCGGCGTACTCTATCTTCTTCTCGTTGTTTGCAAGCGCGACGGAGAGGTCTTCCGAGCCGCCGAGTCTGCAGTAGCCGCCGAACGGCACGAGAGATATCCTGAACTCTGTGTTCTTGCCCATGTGGGAGAATACTGCCGGTCCCAGTCCGTACGAGAGTATCTCGACGCTGACGTGGCACATCTTCGCGGCTACGTAGTGTCCGAGTTCGTGAATGAAGATAACGACTCCCGTTCCGAGGAGTCCTATCACGAGATAGAAGAGCCACAGAAGGAGGGAGACTATTCTCTCCATGGCTTGTCCTTGATGAGGGATGAAGAATACTCTCTTGTTCTTCTGTCGAGGGAAAGTACATCCTCGTATGAGAAGGGGTTATCAGAGGTAAGGCTCTTGTTGTCGAGGGAGTACTTCACGACTTTCTCTATTTCATTGAATCTTATTTCTCCGTTGAGGAATGCGTTCACGGCAATCTCATCCGAGGCATTGAAGATTATTCCTCCCGCATACCCGATACCGAGTGCCCTGTAGGCGTAGGAGAGCAGGGGAAACCTGTCCGTATCGGGCTCTTCGAACGTGAGAGCGAGATTCCTGAATGACAGAGGACGGACAATATCTTTCAGTTCAAGTTTTCTGTCGCTTACCGCACTCATGATCGGAAGCGTCATGTCAGGCGGTGAAAGCTGGGCATAGACTGCGCCTTCCTCCGTTCTTATAAGTGAATGGACTACGGACTGTCTGTGTATGGTCACTTCGATTCTATCCGGACTGAATCCGAAAAGATAGCTGGCTTCCATGACTTCAAGACCCTTGTTTGCAAGAGTCGCGCTGTCGATTGTGATCTTCCTTCCCATCTTCCAGGTCGGATGCCTGAGTGCATCCTCGACTCTTACATCGGAGAGGTCCTCTCTGTCGATGAAAGGCCCGCCGGAAGCTGTAATCACGAGAGAGGAGGCCTTCCTGTCCTTCAGAAGGTTGTAGATGGCGGAGTGTTCACTGTCGACCGGGATTATCCTGGCGCCTGTTTCTTCTGCGAGACGGAAGATGAAGCATGCCCCGCTTACGACGCTCTCCTTGTTGGCAAGTGAGAGGTTTATTCCTCTCTCGAGAACGCACTTCGTAGCATAGAGACCGTCGAATCCGGCAATAGCGTTCAGTACCATTGTCGGCTCTGTTCTATCGATGAAAAGAGCGAGTCCCGAGGACGCTATGTCATCACCTGTGAGAAGAGACTGGCAGTTGAATTCTTCGCTGATTGATTCGAGTTTATCTCTGCTGTGTGCTGCTGTAACTCCGACAACAGTGACAGGAAGTGAATGCGTTCTGAGACAATTGAGGCATGTCGTTCCTATGCTCCCTGTCGAGCCGAGGATGAGAAGTCTTACCATACGAGAATGAGTTCGACTCCTATGACAAAGATCGGGACGGCGACGGAGATGCTGTCTATGCAGTCAAGCATGCCTCCGCGTCCGGGAATCATCACTCCTGCATCCTTGACGCCGCATGAGCGCTTCAGCATCGATTCAAAGAGATCTCCCGCTGTACCGAATATGGAAGTGCAGAGGAAGAGCAGGAAGACCGTAAGCGGCGAGAACGGGTAGAGTTCCGGCCAGATGAGCGAGATGACGGCCCCGGCTAATCCGATGAAGACCGTCCCTCCCAGGAAGCCGGCGATGCTCTTGTTGGGAGAGCATTTCACTATTCCCTTGTTGTTCTTTCCGAAAAGCATTCCGAAGATGTAAGCGAATGAATCGGATCCCAGTACGACTGCGATGAATGTCGCAATCATCACCTCTGCATCTGGTAGATAGCAGAGTCTTATTCCGTAGACCATGAAAAGGCCGGGGTAGACTATATTGAGTATCGTGCATGCGATGCGCACGAGTGAATGTTCGAAGTTGTCCTTTGCTCCGCTGAATATCTCCCACAGAAATGATATACCGACGAATGCGGCAAGCGCGAAGCGTGTGATTTCGACTGTCGGGAAAAAGTTTATGTTGACAAGCTCGATTACGGGAAGAAGTATTCCGAGGTAAGAAGTCGGGGGAGTGCTGATCTTCTTTTCTATGAGGTTGTTCTTCAGTTCCCAGCTTCCGCAGGTTGAGACGAAGATGACTACTATGCAGAAGAAGAGGTGGTTCTTCTGGGGAAAGAGGAATATCGAGGAGAAAACGAGTGGCAGTCCTACTGCCGCCGTGATTAATCTCTGTTTCAGTGAGCTGCTCATTTGATGACGTCTCCGAATTTACGTACCCGTTTATTATAGACTTCAACTATTTCCTTTACCATATTCTCGTCCCAGTCAGGCCAGAGTCTGTCGAAGAAGGCGAACTCCGAGTAGTTCGACTGATAGAGCATGAACCCGCTCAGCCTTTCTTCTCCTGCAGAGCGGACAATCATATCGGGATCGGGAATGGAAGGATTGTCGAGATAGGAAGAAAGAGTATCGCTTTCGAAGTGTTTCACCCCGTCTGCGAGTGCCCTGTTGACGGCACGCGCTATCTCATCGTGTCCGCCGTAGTTTATTGCAAGCTGTACGGTGAGCTTATCGTTGTCCTTCGTCGCTTCAATGGCCCTGTCGAGGGAGGAGAGGGCGGATGACGGGATGCCGTCCCTGTTTCCCAGAAGAACGACCTTTATCCCGAGTGAATTGAATTTCGGAATGTTCGCTGACGTCTGCTTTGCAAGAAGGCCCATGAGGTATTCTACTTCCTCTCTGGGCCTTTTCCAGTTTTCCGTTGAAAAACAGTAGAGAGTAAGGAACCTGATACCGCACTCGATGCAGCCCTTCGCGACACGTTCGGCAGCCTTCGCTCCCTCTTCGTGTCCCTTTATGCGTTTGAGTCCGCGCGACTGGGCCCATCGGCCGTTGCCGTCCATGATGCATGCGAGGTGGACAAGTTCCTTCATTCTCTTATATTTCCATGATTTCCTTTTCCTTTGCTTCGGCAATCTTGTTGATTTCCGCAATCGAGGAATCGGTAAGCTTCTGGATTTTCGTCTCTCCTTCCTTCTCCTGGTCTTCGCTGATTGTAGATGCCTTCTGCATCTTCTTCAGTTCGTCCATGGCGTCACGGCGGATGTTTCTGACGCTGACTCTGCTTTCCTCGGCTCTTGCCTTGGCCTGCTTTGCCAGTTCCTTTCTTCTGTCAGCCGTGAGGGCGGGGAAGTTGATTCTGATGAGTTTTCCGTCGTTGTTCGGGTTGAGGCCGAGCTCCGATTTCTGGATAGCCTTCTCAATCTGGGGCAGAACAGACTTATCCCAAGGCTGAATGACGACCATTCTTGCTTCAGGAACAGAGATAGACGCAACCTGTGACAGCGGTGTCTCGGCTCCGTAGTAGTCGACCTTGATCTTGTCGAAGAGGGCGGCCGAAGCTCTGCCTGTTCTGAGCTGGGTGTAGTCTGCCTGGAGGGAGGCTACACTCTTCTTCATTTTGCTTTCAGTATTGTTGATGACAGTCTGCATGCTGACTCCTTATTTGAGGCCTGCCTGGAAAACAGAGTAGGAAACGACTTCAAGCTTTGCGCCGTTAGCCTTTCCGCAGTCTGCGAGAGCCTGACCGACGCTCTTTGTGTCATCCTTGACGAATGCCTGATCGAGGAAGCAGATCTCCTTGTAGAGCTTACTGAGCTTTCCTCTGACGATGCCTTCCTTGACCTTGTCGGGCTTGGAAGCAAGCTTCTCGTCCTGAGCAACCTGTGCGCGGAAGATAGAGAGCTGCTCGTCCTCATAGCTCTTCTCGACAGACTTGTCGGAGAGATACTGGGGCTTGTAGGCAGCACAGTGGAGAGCGAGGTCGTGAGCGAACTCCTTGACGGCATCGTTCTCGAATGCTTCCGGCTTGTCGGATGTGAGGATGACAGAAACCGCGACAGCGCCTTCGCCGTGTACATATGTTGCACAGTAGCCGTTTGACGGAATGTCGTAGACCTTGAAGGAAACGAGGTTCATGTTCTCCTTGATGATTGCGATGAGAGCGTCGACCATGCCCTTGAGCTCGTCGTTGGGCTCTGTATAACCCTTCTCGAGGATGACAGCGCAGAGATCTTCGCCGAGCTTCTCGAAGTCAGCGTTCTTTGCAACGAAGTCTGTCTCGCAGGAGAGTGAGAGGAGTACGACCTTCTTGCCGTTGGAGACTACGAAGACTCTTCCGTTCTCGGTAGCTCTGTCCTGTCTCTTTGCGACAGCTGCAAGACCCATCTCCTTGAGAATCTTCTCTGCAGCGGCGAAATCACCGTCAGCCTGTGTGAGAGCCTTCTTGCAGTCCATCATGCCTGCGCCTGTTATATCACGTAATTTCTTAACATCAGAAGCTGAAATAGCAGCCATAGTAGTTCTCCTATAAATTATTTGTTGAAGTATTCTTCTTCGTCGTCACCCTCAGCTACTTCCTCTTCCTTCTTCTCTTCGGAAGGTACGTAGTTGGAGTAGTCTTCAATCACTTCATCCTTTTCTGCTTCGGGAGGAAGTGTTCCCTGGAGTGCTTCTTCTTCATCGTCGAGAGATTCGATGATCTGGATACCTGCTTCGCTGTCTGCATCGATTACTGCATTGGCGATGATTTCGACGAAGAGGGAGATAGCTCTGATAGCATCGTCGTTTCCGGGAATCGGGTATGTGATGTCTGTCGGGTCACAGTTCGTATCTACAACAGCGATGACGGGGATGCCGAGTCTCTTTGCTTCTGCGACTGCGAGTGCTTCCTTCTTTGTATCGATGACGAAGAGTGCACCGGGAAGTTCCTTCATGTCCTTGATACCGCCGAGGTCCTTCTCAAGCTTTGCCTTCATCT
>CAZKIT010000136.1:0-5126 GCA_964552905.1 uncultured Spirochaetaceae bacterium | reverse complement strand
TGGACGAATCATGTCCGAAGGAGAGAATCGAGAAGGCCCTCGACACGACATTCGGTATCACGGGATGGGCACCGTCATTCAGATGCACTGACAAATCTATCGAAACGATACTCGCCAAAGCCGACGAGATTCTTTCCACCCACCCATTCGGAGACACGGGCTCCTTCAAGGTGGAAGTCAGAAGAGAGGACAAGAGCTATCCGCTCTCGTCTGTCGAAGTTGCCTGCAGAGTGGCAGACGTCGTGGAGAAGTACTACCCTTCCCTCTCTGTCAATCTGAAGAAACCGGATTACACGATTACAGTGGAAATCAGGAACGAGTGCTACATCTACACACACTCGGAAAGAGGCTGCGGAGGTCTTCCGGTCTCCACGGCGGGACGCGGCATGCTCCTTCTTTCGGGCGGAATCGACAGCCCGGTTGCCGGAGTACTTATGGCAAAGAGGGGGATGAAGCTCGACTGCTGCTACTTCCACGCCTATCCCTACACTTCCGAGATGGCTCTCGAGAAGGTGAAGAAGCTTGCCTCCCTCATCGCTCCGTATCTGCAGGGAACCAGGCTCTTCGTCGTGCCGTTCACGAAGGGACAGGAGTTCATACGTGACAATGCAGTAGAAGAAGAGGCGACACTGATGTTCCGCGCCGCAATGCTCGAAGTAACGGAGCGCCTTGCCTCATCCGCTTACGACATTGCACTCGTCACAGGAGAGGCGGTATCTCAGGTGGCGAGCCAGACACTCGACGCAATGAGCTTTACAGACAGCATGACCGACATGCTTGTCCTGAGGCCTCTCTGCGGCATGGACAAGGAGGAAATCATAGTCAAGGCGAAGGAAATCGGGACCTACGAGACATCGATTCTCCCCTATGAGGACTGCTGTGTGGTCTTCTCCCCGAAGCACCCGGTGACACGTCCGGACAAAAAAGAGACACGGGAGCATTACTACTCGCTTAATATGAAACCTCTTATCGACGAGGCGATAGAGAATACGGTTGTCTATACATTCAATGCACTCGGAGAAGAGATTGAAACAAAGAAAGGCGAAGCAGATGAAAGCGAAAATTAAGGAATACTGGTTTCTTCCCGTCTACTTCGCATTTGCAGTCTCGGCACTCATCATACATCCCCTCACCGGGGAGGAGATAGTAGACTTCCCGTGGAGAACGGTATGCTATCTATTCATGCTGCTTCTTGTCGAGGAGGGAATAAGGAAGGAGAACATCGTACTTCCCGTCTTCAGACTTCTCAACAGCGTGCGCTCGACTCCGTTCATGTTCTTCCTTCTTCTTCTGTCGGCCTTTCTTCTCTCGCTCTTCCTCTTTCCGTTCATGGTCGTTCTCATCATGGTTCCATTCACAATAAGGCTTCTCGGGGAGAGCCGTAAGGAGAAATACACGGTAAGCGCGGCGGCAATGATAACGCTCATAAGCGTGACGAGCTCCCTTTTCACGCCGTTCAGTCCTGCGAACCTCTATCTATTCCTTGATACGGATGTAAGCTACACGACATATATGCCGTCCCTTCTCATCCCGTATGGAATATCATTTGCGATATGTGTGATAGAGGCATTCGTGCTCTACAGAGGGACGAAGGGTGACGAGATATACCTCCACATAGAGAACGAAGAATACTGGGACAGGGAAAGAAGAGGAATGAGAATACTCTACATCGCATTCTTTCTCGTCATTCTCTTCGGAAGAAGATTCAACACGATAGACCTCCTTCTGGTGGTGGCTCTCGCCTTCCTGATTCTCGACAGGGGAATATACAAGAAAATTAACTGGGCTCTCTTCCTCACGCTCGCATCAATCGTTCTCTCGGGATATGTCCTCTCGAAGACGGGTGTGACGGAAAACAGAATCATTGCTCTTGTCACCTCGGTTCTGCTGACGAGACTCGGTTCATATGCGGCTGGAATCGGGACAGAGGCAGCACTGCCGTCCGTAATACTCTCGCTCTCCTTCAGCTTCATCTATGCACTGAGGGAAATGAAGGAACAGAGGAAGGCATTCATAAAGGAGTACATTCTCCTCGCTTTTCCCCATCTCATTGTATTCTTCATCTTCTTCATGCTCTCCTGAAGGAAAAACGCTGAGGTTACCGCTTCAAATCCTTTCCTCAGTCCTCACTGGCGTGAGCATACCCGCCTTTCTCTGAAACAGTCAGACCGGCACCGGTTACTGCAGAGTCCCGGATTCCTTGAGCATGCATTCCCGCTCCCGGGACTCTATAGGACACGATAAGTGCGGCTGCCTTGTACCACGGGTCAGCTTCTCCTCTCAGCCATCAGACATTACGAATGTATCCGGCTCCGACGGTCTCCTGCAGATAATAAATAGAAGTATGCCAGGATGCACATCACAGCCGAAAACAGAGCCCCGGATGCCGAAGCGAGTCCGACGGGGAAGAGATTCCTCGGGAAAAGAATCGAGAGGAAATAGACTCCCGGAATTCTTATGAAAACGCCCGATATGATATTGTGCATATAAGAAATGCCGGAAAGTCCGACAGCGTTGAAGTAACCGGCAAATATGTAATGGACGGCTCCGAAGAGAAGTCCGACAGCATATCCCGAAAGATATTTCGCTCCGCTTCTTATGACGGCAGGATCCCTTACGAAGAGTCCTATCACCTCATCGGAAAAGAGCTCAATGAGAACGGTGAATATAACGGCAAAAAATCCGGCGACGAGAAGCCCGGAGCGAAGATACGACCTCAGTCTCAGGCTTCCCTCTTCTTCAGTTTCATATTTTGTGAAAAGCGTGACGGACGAAGCGAAAGAAGAAGAGAACAGGAGCAGGAATGATATGATCTTCTCGCTGACGCCTGCTGCGGCCGCGTCAGTCAGACCGCGCCTGTTGATTATCGCGGTGACGAAGAGAAAAGCAAGCTGGATGAAGAAGTCGTGAATTGCTATGGGGCCGCCGGTTTCCACTATGGGTCTTATGAATTCCCGGTTGATCCGGATCCGTCTCATGCTCACCCTTATTCTCCTCTTCTTCAAGAAGAAATGAAGTGCCGCCACTACAAAAACGGAGTTGTATATCTGACAGATCAGAGTTGCGACTGCAGCTCCGTGAGCTCCCATGCCAAGTCTGCCGATGAAGATGACATCAAGAATGACATTCATCACGCATGCCGACAGGAGGATGTACATGGGGGTCCTGCTGTCTCCCAGACCGCGGAATGTACTGTGGGCCAGGTTTGTCATGGCGATGAAGGGAAGAGAGAGAAATGCCGTGTGCATATATCTCCTTGCACCGTCCAGCGCCGCAGAGGGGACATTCAGAAAAGTGGACAGTGAGGGAACAAGGAGATTGAGAACAGCGGCCATCACAATTGACAGAAGGCCGTAGAAGGCAATCGTCGTTCCGATTATGCGCTCGACGTTGTCCCTGTCCCCCTTCTCGTATTCTCTCTTTATCGCATCGGCACATCCCACGGCAAGAGATACAGCAACAGTAGTGATGAATTGCATAACCTGTGTTCCGGCTGCAACGCCGGCGGTTCCGCTTACGGGAGCATATTTACCGATGACGGCAAGGTCCGTCAGACCGTAGAGAGCCTGCATGGAGTACGAAGCAAGGAATGGAAGCGAAAATTTCACCAGTTTCCAGCAGTCACCTGTCTTCTTCAAATCGTCCTTCATATCCAGCAGCCGTACCCGCGGACAGAGAAAGGATATGATGCATCCACCCGATATCCCTGCTCTCCTTCGCTTACGCTCGTCTCCTAATCTTCAATATAATTTTATTGATGAAAAACAAGCAACATTTTTCTGTTTTTTTACAATCAGCGAGCAGCAATAAATACAGATGTTTTGCCATACAGAGCTGGAAATTAACAGCCAGAAGGCCTTCACGCACAGGGCACGGCCATTCCTGATTTCCAGTTCAGCCGGCATTTTTTGTTGTTCTGTCTTTGTCCGAAAAAAAATCATGCATAGAGTCTGCGAGTGATGTATAATTAACACAAAATTAACAAAGGGGAGACAATATGAAGAAAATTGTCCTTATTTCAATGGTGCTTTTCTGCTCGTTCGCACTCATCGCAAACGGAAGCAAGGAAGCAGCTCCTGTTGCAGAGGAACTCTCTGCAGTGGAAGAGATTATCAAGCAGGCTGAAACCATGACCATGGAAGAGCTTGCAAAGAAAGCAATCGAAGAGTCCAACGGCGCTACATTCTACGGTGTCGGCAACTCATCCAGAGGAAAGACAGCACTCCCTCTCTTCATCGAATATCTGCAGTCCATCGACCCGTCATACACACTCAGCTTCGAGTGGCAGCAGCCGAAGGAAAACTCGATTTTCGAGATGCTCACATCCGACAGCCAGAAGGAGAAGGGAACATTCGCGATGACTCTCATCCAGGACGGTAACCAGATTGAGAGCAAGATGGTCCAGACAGGCATCCTCGACACGTTCATTCCTCTTGACTGGGCTCAGGCAAACGGAACGACAGCTGATGCCGTTACAGGTTACCTTCCTCTCCAGACTCTCAACAAGATCTTCATGTACAACTGCACAGGCTCGAAGACATACACGAACTGCTGGGATTTCGTAAAGAGCGGCGAACACGGTCTCTTCATGGATATCGACTCCGAGCCGGTCGGAAGAAACTTCCTCTACACACTCACAGCTGACAAGTACGCTTCTGTCATGAAGGATGCATTCAACGCACTTTCCTCCGAAGACCAGGCATATTTCCAGCCGACAATCAACGAGATGGCTTCAAAGGCTGAAGAACTCGGTCTGGGAGCAGATGCGAAATACTCTCTTGCATGGATCAAGCTCTGGATGGAGAGCTACAACAAGCAGACAGACGACGGTCCTATCTGCAATACTCTCGTAACAAACAGCGCTACAGACCAGTTCGGTCTCATCGTATACTCCAAGCTCAGAAGCGTACAGGAGTCCGATTCCGTCAGCAAGAACAACATCAAGGTTGCCGCTTATGAAGACGGTTACACAGGCATCGGCGGCTACGGCTACTGCCACTACCTCTTCGTGACGGACAACTCTCCGCTTCCTTGGACCGCATGTGCATTCATCGCTTACATGACATGTACGCAGAAGGGATTCAGCGCATGGGGAAAGGATATCGGAGGATATTCAAGCAACCCGA
>CAZKIT010000135.1:0-5127 GCA_964552905.1 uncultured Spirochaetaceae bacterium | reverse complement strand
GGAGAAGAACACGATGTGCGGCGTCGGGCTCTGCGGCGAATGCGCATGCGGCTCACGGCTCTCATGCCAGTGGGGAACATTCTTCACTCTCACATTCCTCAGAGAGGAACACGTTCTATGATTGACCCCCACGTTCACTTCAGAGACTTCAACCAGAAGGAAAAGGAGACGATACTCCACGGCATGAAGACGGGGTTCCATGCAGGCTTCAACATCTTTCTCGACATGCCGAACACCAATCCTCCCCTTACAGAGAGAGAAACCGTTCTCAGGAGACTTGAAGAGGGAAGGAAAGCTGTCGAAGCAATCCGGAGTGAATGCAAAGAGGCGGACATACACTACTCCGTCTACCTCGGTCTCACGGACGACGGGAGGGAGATTGAACGAATGGTGTCACTCCAGAGGGAGCTCTTTCCCTCCGTCTGCGGCCTCAAGCTCTTTGCCTCCCAGTCAACGGGAAACATGGGGATAGTGGATAAGGAGAAGCAGGAGAGAATCTACGCTCTCCTTTCCTCTCTGGGCTATGACGGCGTTCTTGCAGTCCACTCGGAAAAGGAAAGCCTCTTCAATCACAACGAGACCGAGCACAGCAAGGTTCGGTGTCCCGAATCTGAAACGGCAAGTGTCTCGGACCAGATAGAGTCCGTCCTGAAGACGGGATTCAGGGGAAACCTCCATATCGCACACATATCTACAGGAGGAGCACTGGAACTGGTCCGTCAGGCGAAGAAGGACGGGATGCGTATCACATGCGGCGCAACTCCCCACCACTCTCTTCTCACAGCTGAAAAGGAGGGCGTTTTCACGAAGATGAATCCTCCTCTCAGAAGCAGAAAGGACAGGGACGCAGTGCTCGATGCTCTCTTCGACGGCACGGTCGACTGGGCGGAGAGCGACCACGCTCCTCATACCCTCTCCGACAAGCTCAAGGGTGCGTCGGGTATTCCCGGCTTCGAAGGCATGCTGAGAATGATAAGATTCCTCAGAAACGAGGGAATGAGCGAGGATCGTCTCAACGCTCTCTTTGCGGAGAACGCAGTGAAGACCTTCGCTCTTCCATGGAAGGCAGCACCGGTATTGAAGAAAATCACGGATGAAATGATTGAAAATGCGGGGAAGGAATACCCCTTTTCGGCCTGGGTCTAGAGCTTCTTCTGCTGCCTGCACCATATGTGCATGATGAGGGATACAGGAAGGAGCTTGACAAGTCTCACCTGCATTCTTACGGGGAGGCCGAGAATCGAAGTGGTTCTTCCCTTTCCGAGATCCTTCATGGCCCTCTTCACGACATCTCTGCTTTCGTAGTACCTGTCGTAGTAGACTATTGTCGTGTTGTCCCTGACGGCGCGGTCGAAGAACTCGGTCTTTATCCACCCGGGGCATACACAGAGAACGTGTATGCCTCTCTTCTTCAGTTCCACACCCAGGGCAAGCGAGAATGAGAGCACGAAGGCCTTCGATGCCGCATAGGTTGCCATGTACGGCACGGGCTGATGGGATGAGTTCGAGCCGAGGTTTATGATGAAGGAGCCTTTCTCCATGAACGGAAGAACAGCCGAGGTCAAAGAGACAAGCGCCCTGTCGTTGAGATCGACGATGCCTTCCATCTCCTCCCGTTTGCTCTCCTCGAAGGATTTGAAGACACCGAAGCCGGAGGCATTGACGAGTGCACCGACCTTTACATCCCGCTCTGACAGCATCTTCTGGATGAGAGATATGCTTTCCCTATCGGAAAGGTCGACTGCAACCGGAACGGACTTCGTCCTGAGCCTGCTCGCCACCTCCTCGAGTCTCTCCCTTCTTCTCGCGATGAGCCATATCTCGTCAAAGGAGTAATCCCTGTCGAGAGCGAGAGCGAAATCCCTGCCCATTCCCGATGATGCACCTGTAACAACAGCTATTTTCATTTATCCGTCCTCCTGATTACTCGTAATCGGACTGTCCGATGAACTCCCTTAAAAGCGAATCGGACGGTACATACACAGAAGATACAGGATAGACGTTCTCGAGGAAGGCAAGAAGACGTCGGGCCAGGGTATATGCTTCACCCTCCTCTCTTCTTACGGAGGTGAGAAGAGGTCTCACGAAAGGCGTGAGGACCGCTATCTCGTAGTCCAGCGCGCTGTTGAACATGACATCCGCATTGTTCTGGTTCGGGAATATATGACGGTTCTCTCCCCTCGTGACGCTCGGCCATATGTTGAGTGTCCTTACGGCGCTCATGCCGCGGCTTCTGTAGTCCCTGAGGAGCCTGCGGAGGAGTCTGTTGTCTGATGTCGATACTCTGTTCGAATCGTCGAGGTTGAGCTGTGTCAGGGCCGAGATGTAGACACGGTAGACATACTTCTCGTCAATGCATGATGTAATCTTCCTGTTGAGGGCATGTATGCCTTCAACGACGATTATCGTCTTCTCCCCCATTCTCACCGGTACAGGTGAGAACGATGTGAGATGAGTGTTGAAGTCGTAGGACGGGAGGAATACGCTCTTTCCTTCCACGAGCTCGGCCATATTGCGGTCGATGAGCTCTATGTTGAGGGCTTCGAGAGCCTCGAGATCCGGCTGTCCCTTTTCGTCCTTGGGAGCCATTGACGGCGGATTGTAGTAGTCGTCGAGACTGAGCTTGAAGGGCTCGTAGCCCAGGAGCTTCAGCTGCTCGCAGAGTCTCTTCGCGAACGTCGTCTTACCAGAGGATGACGGCCCCGCGACGAAGACGATCTTCGCTCCCTTGGCGGCCACTGCATCGGCTATCGATGCTATCTTACGGCGGTGAAGGTCCTCGCTGAGCTTGATATACTCGCCCATGCCGCCTTCGATGTTGAGTCTGTTCATCTCGCCCAGGCTTCTCACACCCAGTACTCTTCCCCACTCTTTGTATTCCTCGAATACCCTGAAGAGAAGAGGATTGTCCCTCAATGGGATTATCTCGCGGATGGCAGAGGATGTCGGATACCTCAACAGAAGGCCCTTCTCGGAATACCTTCTCAGTTCGAATACCGAAAGAACGGCGGTATTCTGCACCAGAGGCTCGTACGACACCTGTGCATAGCCGTCGAGACGGTAGATATATGTGAACGAGTCGTTGCGTGACGACAGAAGCAGCGACGTGTCACTGCGTCCCAGCGTCCTGAATGTCCTTTCAGCCTCCTCGCCGCTTAGTGCGACATACTCGATTCTCTTCGCATCATTCACGATTTCACGCATCTTCTTCTCTATTGTTCTGCACTCCTCGTCACTGACGGCTCCGTCATCGGAGAATGAGAAGTAGTAGCCGTCACCGAGGGAGTGTCCGATTACGAGAGCACGTTCGGGATAGCAGAGATATGACGAAAGGGAGAGGAGAAAACAGATCGAATGGCGGTAGATCCTGCGTCCGAGGGAGTCGAATGCATAGATCGGCTCGACAGACGAGGAGCACATGAGTCTGCGTCCGAGAGGAGATGCCTCCCCGTTGACGATCGCCCCCACGACGGGATTCTCAAGATAGTCGTAATTCTGCTTCTTTTCTATTATGCCGAGCTCCGTGAGAGCTTCACCTACTGTCGAAAAAGGAGGAAGAGAGAGACTCTTCTCTCCGTACTTAACTTCTATTCTTTCCATTCAAGTATTATCTGAAGAGTCGGAATGGAAAGCAAGAAAATATTCACTCTGCCTTTCTTTCCACACTGCATTCCTTCTTCGACATCGTTATGCCGTATGAGATGATCCTGAAGCCGGGAAATGATGCTTCATACTTCTTACGCTCAATCTGCTCTACGGCATCCTTTGCAGTCCTTTTCTTCACATCGGGACATTTCACCTCGAAGATTGCGATACGATTGTCGATATAATCATGGACGACGACATCGGCTCTTCCTTCTCCCGCTTCCTTGTTAGAGTCCACGGCATACCCCAGTCCCGTGAAGATTCCGGCAAGGAATGCATGATAGAAATCCTCCCTGTAATCGAATGAGCTGATCGTCTTCATGAGGATTGCGGATATCTCGCGAGCGATGACTGAGCCCTCGCCGTTCCAGAGGGCATTGTCAAGAACAGAAAGATCATATCCTGCAAGCGAACTCTGCACCCAGTTCTCCAGGCTCGATGTGAATATGTCCCTGATTTCCCTGTTCGGGATCATAAGTGCGGTCATCCCGTCCGGAACGGGAATGCGTACATCCTCTTCCCTCGCCGTCGTCAGATACCCCGTCATGAGAAGTATGCTCCAGATATTGTCCTCGGAGGAATGAAGATAGTCATATGTGACGTCCTCATTCACCTTCCTGATAATGTACCCGGCAGAGAGAAGTGCATTCAGATTCTTCAGCACACTCTCCCTGAACTTCACGATGAAGGTCCTGATTATCGAGCTGTCACCCGTATTGTTCCAGTACGCCTGCGGTTTTGCCGTCTCTTTGGAATAGAGATCGTTGATATAACATATAACATCCCAGGGGCAGAATATGTCGCTGTCCCCGAAATGATAGCCGTCGTACCATTCTTTTGTCAGGGACAGTCTGTCTTCGATTCCTATTGCCCTGTATATATCCTCGACTTCATCTTCGAGGAAGCCGAAATACTCGTCGTATGCATTCTTCGTCACGGTATTGGAATAGACATTATTCAGTCCCGTGAAGATACTCTCCTTTGCAATTCTCAGGCATCCGGTTATTACCGAAAACTCCAGGGAGGTATTATCCTTGAGTACACTGAGCACACCCTTCATGACAGAAAGCATTTCCCGGTAGTAGCCTTTCTCTGCCGCCTTGGCCATCGGAACATCATATTCGTCAATGAGAAGGACAACCTTCTTTCCGTAATGGTCCCTGAGCATTCTGGTTAGAAGACTCAAACTGAACATTACATCGTCAACACTCCCGTTTTCCGTATCTATTTTTCTGAAATCAGACTTATCCTCAACTCTGACGGCATCACTTTCAAGGAGAAAATCGAAGTCATGGAAAAGTTCCTTCAGTATTTTCTTCAGACAGCCGTAGGCCATATCAAAGGAAAAACCGTCTACCCTTCTGAAGGAAACGAAGACGGTCGGAAATCTGTTCATCCATTTCTCGCAGATTTCCTTCCTCTGGGATATCTTCAAACCCTCGAAAAGTTCTCTGCTGTCCTTTGAAATATCGAAGAAACAGG
>CAZKIT010000134.1:0-5135 GCA_964552905.1 uncultured Spirochaetaceae bacterium | reverse complement strand
GCTGTTGAAGATGGCGTATGCGGGAGACGAGGGCCTGCCTTCACCGTAGAGATTGAGGATCTGAGAGAAGAAGACGGACGCCTGGGATGTATAATACTCGGAATGTCTTTCCGCAAAGCCCTTGAGAGATACGAGCTCTCCTCCGACTGCGTCGAAATAGGTCATGACACCTTCTTCCGATGCGGCGAATTCGACAAAGCGCTTTGCAAGCTCGGGAGACTTCGACTTTGCACTGACTTCGTATGATATTCCGCCTGTCTGCACAACCGGTGTCGTGAAATACGGCATCGGCATGAGACCCCACTCAAGGTCCGGGAAATTCTTCTCTAGGTTTGCTGCAGTAGCAAGGAATGAGACGAATGTCGCGGCCTTTCCCGTCCCGAAGGCATCGGGAACATCGGCATTCGGGGCAAGCTTGTCCACAGTATAGAGATCCTGTATGAAATGGTAGGCATGGAGAGCCTCTTCGGTATCTGCATAACCGGTCAATGTCATGCCGTCATCGCTGATGTACTTATAGGTATTGCTTCCCTTCTCGCCGGCTGAGCGTGCGATTGCAGTCATCCAGAAATCACCCTGCCCCGGGTTCGTCATGAACGTGAGTCCCCAGACGTCCTCGCCTGTCTTCTCTTTCACGGTGTCCCTGAGCTTCAGCATGTTTTCTCTGAATTCCTCCCATGTCCACGGATCATCGATTGTGGCAGGCTCTATTCCTGCAAGGGCGAAGAGAGTCTTGTTGTAGTACATTGCGGAAGCTGATTCCTTGAAGGGAACGGAATAGTAGTGTCCGTCATAGACTGCGGCATTGAGTGAGGATTCAAGGAATGCCGATCTGTATTCGCCGGTCATTATTGAATCGAGAGGAAGAAGACAGCCCTGGGCAGCCCTTGTTGTGGCTTCGCTCGCCGCAAGCATCACGATGTCGTCGACTTCGTTCGATGACCACATGACGGTCAGCTGTTCGGAGTATTTTGCATTGGGCACTGTCCTGATTGTAATCGTGACGCCCGGGTTCATTTCAATGAACTTGTCGGCAATCGCCTGTACGCCTTCCTGGACTCCGGGAGACTGGGGAAGGAATATCTTGAGTTCCTGTTTCTCTTCACTTCCTGCAGTTTCGCCCGTTCCGCCTGCAAAGACCGCGGCAAGGGAAAGCATGCATACCATGATGACAGTCAGTGTTCTTTTCATCTTTTCACCTCTCTTCTATTTCAGTTCTCATCCTCGGCGATATAGCGCTTCATGTTCGCCATATTCTCCTTCGAGATGTAGATTCTTCCGTGTTCCACAGAGATGCAGTTCATCTCCTCAATACTCGAGACAACCCTGTAGATTGTTCTGACGCTCATGTTCAGGGTCGAGGCAAGTTCCTCTCTCGTGGACTTCACCTTCACCCTTTCTCCGCCACTTACGGCGTCCTCATACTGCTGGACGAGGTAGTTCACGAGCGTGCGCTCCTTCGTGTAGGCACTGAGCATCTCGACGTTGTCGATGGTCGGGTAAAGCTGGGAAGCGAATACGGCTGCCAGCTTTCTTACTGCACCTGCGTCCTCTCTCAGCCAGAGCTCCACGTCGCTCTGCCTGATTTTCAGCAGAATGCTGTCTTCCGTGGCTGTGAGCGTCGCCGCCGCGATGTTCTTCGAAGAGAAGAACTCCAGAAGCCCGATAAACCCCGGAACGGGAGTCCTTGCGAAAGTCAGGACCTTTCCGTTGAGGTATTCGTTGTGGACTCTCACATTGCCTTTCATGAGGATGTAGACATGGCTGATGGGTGTTCCCTTGCGTACAAAGGTGTCTCCCGCCCTAACAGTCATGACGGAGAAACATGCCTGAAGCCTCCTCGGCATCGAGCCGACAATGTTCTGAAGCCATTTTGACTGATCGAGTATATCGAAAAACGAAACCATATCCATCCTTCCTTTGACTGAGTATAAGCCGGTGAAAAATACAGAACATGACAAATGGCATGTTTTAACAAAATAAAATATTCCTCTTGAAAAGTCAGCGGCGGTAATAAGAAGAAGATTCCGGGGCAGGGCGGAGCAGGAATATCATGCATTCCGTATTTTTCCGTGAAAAGAACAGCCCCGGATGAACGGGACTGAAGAAAATGAAGAGAGGAATGAATCAGACCGGAACCTTGACGACGATCTTCCTGACCTGTGTCTTCTCTCCTGCGGCAAGACGCGGCTTATGTGCATCCTCGGGTGCGAGAATGATGTAGTCGCCCTCCTCAAGGTATATCATGCTGTCCTTCCTTTCCGGGTCATAGTAGAATGTGATGTCTCCGTCACTGTCATACGGAGTCTTCACACAGAGACCTTCTCTTGACGTGACACCGACGTACTCCCTGCCTTTCACGACGTACTGGATATCGAAGAACTTCTCATGCGTCTCGTATGAACCTTCATCCGGATTGATGGTCGTATATGACTGGACGGAAGCTCCGACGCCGTCACCGAGGTCGATCCAGCCGACGGGAAGAGTATCGAGATCCTTTCTCGAAAGGAATGCGAATGCAGCCCTGAACCCCTGCTGTGTGAAATCATATCTGTATTCCATACCGATTTTATTGCTTACCATGTTTTTCTCCTTTCTGTTCCGGTGAAACCGTTTACACCGAGATTCTAGAAAAGCCGCATTCCCTTGTCAAACGGCATCAAGGCCGCCCGGGGATATCTTCAGTCCGCCGTGCTGTTCACGTTCTCTGAAAGACTTTCCCTGATAAGTATGCGGAGCGGGATGTAGGAGTCCTCCCCTGACGGGTACTTTCCGGAGAAAAGCGCGTCGAAGGTCTTCTTTATCATGATGTATCCCTGCTCCTCGGGGCTCTGGTCTATGCATACCAGGACGGACTTCTCCTCCATCATCTTCTCTATGTGAGACGAGAGGTCGTAGGCGACTATCTTCACCCGGGAGGAGAGTCCCGAATCCTCCACGGCCTTGAGAACTCCGCCGTAGAGCCCCTCTCCGTTCGAAACTATGACGGAGGTATCGGGATGATTTGCAAAATAGTCATAGGCGGCACCGTAGGTACTCAGCCTTCCGCCGTCAGTGAGCTCTATGCAGTCCGTGTGCATCTCAAGAGCGTTCAATCCCCCGTTGTTCATGAAGCCGTCGTATCTGAGTCTGTGGCCCAGCATCCTGAAGGACGGGGAGAAGAACGCGATCCTGTCGTTCCTTTTTCCAAGGAGTGACACGACTCCAGCGGCGAGGTTACCCGCCTCATAGTAGTTGCATCCCACATATTCACAGTAGCCGCTCTCCGAAAGAGGGTTCGTCAGAAGGAAGACCGGAAAGTTCTCCTCTCTGAGAGAACGGAGCTTATCCCTGATGATCTGATCCTCGATCGGGACTATCACGATTGCATTGGCGCCGTCGGAGACGGCCTTCTCTATCTGTGTCTTCTGGTATTCGGCATTGAAGTCACGGCCGTAGAGGATATCGACAGTACACTTGCTGTGGAGGAGTTCCTCTGCCGCCCTCTTCACTCCGTGAAGGACATAGTCGAAATAGAGGTTCCCCTCGGTATGGAGGATGACCGAGATACGGAAACTTCTGCTGAGGAGAGAGAGCGAACGGCCAATCTGATTGGGTCTGTAGTCGAGCTCCTCGGCTATCTTCCTCACACGCTTCTCAACCTCGGGCTTCACCCTTCCCCTGTTGTTGAGAACCCTGTCGACAG
The DNA here is from genome assembly GCA_964552905.1 of uncultured Spirochaetaceae bacterium. Lineage (GTDB taxonomy): Bacteria > Spirochaetota > Spirochaetia > Sphaerochaetales > Sphaerochaetaceae > Ornithospirochaeta. The sequence continues at coordinate 1,450 of CAZKIT010000134.1, read as the reverse complement.
TTCCTGCCGACACCCCCGCAAGTTCAGCTATCTTCTTTATCGTAACCGGCATCAGTAAACCCCTTTATAAGGATAATACAACAGCAGGCAGGGAAAATCATCAAAAAAATGTGTCCGACCACATTTTTCCAGGAAAAGAAAGCTATCCGCAAATATTACAAAATTTTAGTTGACAGATTGAAAATCCTGAACAAAGAATAATATCGAAGGTGTGTGTACGGACACACACTTAGAAAAAAAAGGAGAAAAACATGAAAACATTCAAAAACATTCTCATTGTCACACTGCTTCTGGCAGCAAGCCTGTCACTCTTTGCAAACGGACAGAAAGAAACATCAACAGTACTCAGAGTCGCGACAATGCCCCTGACGGCAGGTGTTCCCGTACAGTATGCAGCAGACCACGGTTTCTTCGAGGAAGAAGGACTCAACGTTCAGATTGACTACTATGCAACAGGCGCTCCGATCAACGAGGCAATCGCTGCAAAGGAAGCGGACATCGCATGCTCCGGCTTCGCAAGTGTCTATTCTCTTGCAAACGCAGACTGCATCTGGCTTGCAGATATCAACACGACCGGAGGCATGGGAATCTATGCACGCAAGGACAGTGTCTATGCAAATGCAGGAACACTCTCTGACGGAGTCATCGGATCGGCAGAAGTCATGAAGGGAGCAAAGATCCTCGAACCGCTCGGAACAGTTGCACAGTACATGGTTGAAAGCTATGCGACAAAGCTCGGTCTTGCAACAACAGACATCGAACAGGTCAATATGGAATGGGCTCCGGCTTACCAGGCATTCATCACAGGACAGGCTGACCTGACAGCAGCGAATCCTCCCTACTCCTACAAGCTTGACGAAGAAAGCGAGAGCTATGTGAAGCTCGGCTCATTCGAAGACATCTGCGGTGTCAACATGGTTGACGGATGCTTCGGAAGAAGAGAAGTCGTCGAAAGCAGAACAGAAGAAGTCACGAAGTTCGTGAAGTGCCTTGTAAGGGCAATGGACGAGCTCCAGGATGAAGAAGTACGTTATGAATACATGAAGGAGTTCTACGAGCTGAACGGATCGACATTCTCCGACTACGACGTAAGAATGGAAATCAAGGACAGAGCATTTGTCGGAACAGCTTACATGTCACAGGAAGGATACAAGATCGGTGAAGCATGGGTAGCCATCACGGACTTCCTCGTAGGAGCGGAAAAGATCACAGCTGAAAACGCAAAGAATGTCCCCGCATCAATCAACAATACAATCATTTCCAACGCAACCGGTTTGACAATAAACAAATAAACCGGCAATCCTCCGAAGGGGAGGCTGATGAAACCTCCCCTCTGTCTCCCCTATATTCTTAAAGGAAAAGCAAAATGAAAAAGAAGAGCTACTGGTACCTCAGCGTACTTTCTATCGCCTTATTTCTGCTTATCTGGTACTTCTGCTGCGACGTTCTC
>CAZKIT010000133.1:0-5156 GCA_964552905.1 uncultured Spirochaetaceae bacterium | reverse complement strand
TTTTTAAATTATTTCATGAAGGGGAGTATCGGGAAAACGATGAGACGGCTGCTTATATTGCTTATTGTAACACTGTTTGCACTATGCGGTCTTTCTGCAGCAGTTGACCCGAAGACTACAGATGTTACCATAAAGCTTGACCTCGATGATGAGTATCTTATTGATATCAACACATCTGAGGTCAAAGAGGGTGATACAGTCATTTCCGATTCAGTCGGAGATACAGGTATTGTTCTTACATATGACACTGACTCATTTGTTCTGGAGTCGACATCCACGCATGATACCAAATACTACATTTCGTACATCTTCAAGGAATACGACCCATGCAGGATCCGAGTGAAACTCGACGGAGATTTACGTACCTCCGATAGTGCTCCGGATAATGAGAAAATACCGTTTGAGGCCGTAATTAAAGTAGCATCTACATCTTACGAACTCAAGTCATCTAGCACAGATTTTGTCGATATCTTTTCTGTTTCAACTGCTGCCACGAAGATTGATGAGCGTATCTTCGGTTCGTTTGCTCTTGAAATCAAGCCGTCCACAGAGGAAGGAAAGAACAGCCTGAAGGACAAGAAAATCACATCTTACACCGCTCACCTGATACTCAGTGTCGTGGGTCTCTGAGGAGGAAGAAAATGAAGAAGTTTATTGTTATTCTCACTCTTGTATTCTTTATGTTCTCCTCTCTTTCTGCAGACTTTCCTGAAGACAAGAGCAAGAAGATAGGACTTGAGATTGAGGATGTGGACAGGATTGTTCTTGAAGTTTATAACGCCAGCAGTAGTGATCCCACTGATAGAACGGGAGCTGAGATAGATAAGGTTGAACTTTCTGGTAAATCCACTTCTACCGAAATCGATAAGTATTTTTTCTTCAAGATAAGCATTACATCCTCACATAAGATACTCCTGAAGCTTAGCACAAAAGGTCCGCTGACTCTCGAAGGCGGTGACGAGAAGATAGATTACTCTCTATGGCATTGGACGACATTCCTCGATTCAGATACAGACACTTCCAATTTCCCTACTTTTATTGATTACACCTGTGTCTTCGGATATAACAGTGTTTTCCAGAAAACCACCTATAATGAAAAGAATTATTATAGTGTTGGCAATAACGGCTATCTGAATATAAATGAACCGACATGGGGATACTTCAGGGTCTCTGTAAAAAAATCAGATATTATAGGCAAAAGCATAGGCACCTATGTGACATATATCTATCTGACAGCAGAAACAACTTCGTAATCATTTCATATATGAAGAGCGCCCGACGGGACATGTCGGGCATTTTTGTTGTCAATTCTTTGTCTAATAATGAATAAGAGGTGTTTTCATAATTTCAAGTTTGTTATATATTACATTGCGGTAATCAGATATGAAGAAGAAAAACGAAAATATAAGAAATATTGCCATCATCGCACATGTCGACCATGGCAAGACGACACTCGTTGATGCTCTCTTCAAGCAGAGCGGCCTGGCTTTGAAGGACAACGGTCAGGAGAGAATCATGGACAGCGGCGATATCGAGAGAGAAAGAGGTATCACGATATCTGCAAAGAACTGCGCCATCCACTGGAAGGGCGTCAAGATAAACATCATCGATACTCCGGGTCACGCGGACTTTGGCGGAGAAGTCGAGAGAGGTCTGAGCATGGTTGACGGCGTAGTACTGCTTGTCGACGCAGCGGAAGGCCCGCTTCCCCAGACGAGATTCGTCCTCGAGAAGGCTCTTCTCAAGAACCTTCCTGTCATTGTCGTAATCAACAAGATAGACAGACCCGATGCAAGACCGGAGGAGGTTCTGAACGAAGTCTATGACCTTCTTCTCGAGCTCAGCAATGACGAGTCGATGCTCGATGTTCCTGTCTTCTATGCCAACGGCAGAGACGGCAAATGCGGCCTCACTCCGACCGATATCGGCGAAAATCTCCATCCTCTTCTCGATGCCATTCTCGAGTATATTCCGTCTCCTGAGTATGACGACGAGGAGCCGTTCCAGATGCTTGTCTCTGATCTTTCGTACTCTGACTTCCTCGGCCGTCTTGCTGTCGGTAAGGTAATCAACGGAACAGCATCGACGAATGACCAGCTCATCTGCATAAAGGAAGACAAGGAAGAACCGTTGAGAGTAACGAGACTTCAGAGCTATGACGGTCCTACATTCCGCGAGACAAACGATGTCGAACCTGGTGATATCATAGTGCTCAGCGGCGTCAACGACGTTTCCATCGGTGATACGATCTGCACAAAGGAGGAAGTGAAGGCACTTCCCAGAATCAAGGTCGACGAGCCTACAGTGAGCATGCTCTTCTGCCAGAATACATCCCCTCTTGCCGGTACTGAAGGCAAGGCTGTCACAGGAGCGAAAATCTGGGAGAGACTCCAGAAAGAAGCTCTCAAGAACGTTTCCATCAAGATAGAGAAGAACCTTGATGATACCTTCACTGTAAAGGGAAGGGGAGAGTTCCAGATGGCCATCATCGTAGAGGAGATGAGACGTGACGGCTATGAACTCAGTGTCGGAAGGCCACATATCATATTCAAGAAGGACGAGAACGGCAACAAGACCGAGCCTATCGAGTACCTTTATATAGACTGCCCCGAGGAGTTCAGCGGAACTGTCATGGAGAAGCTCGGAAGACGCAAGGCTGTGATGAACGACATGCAGTACACAGCAGGTAACAGGGTGAAAATCCAGTTCGAGATTCCTGCCCGCGGTCTCATCGGATACAGAGATGAATTCCTTACAGATACACGCGGACTCGGTGTCATGAATACACTCGTAAAGGGCTATGAACCTTATAAGGGAGATTTCCCCGACAGACAGTCCGGTTCTCTCGTTTGCGACAGAGCAGGAACGGCTGTAGCCTACGGTATCTGGGAACTTGAGGACAGAGGACGTTTCTTCATAGTGCCGGGGGACCCCGTCTATGAAGGACAGGTCGTGGGAGAGAGAAACAAGGATCTTGATCTCCTCATCAATCCGACAAGAACAAAGAAGCTTACGAACCTCCGTGCAGCTGGTAAGGACGAGGCAGTGTCTCTGACTCCTGTCGTCAAGCCGTCTCTTGAAGCTGCCATCCAGTTCATAAAGGATGATGAACTTGTCGAGGTTACGCCCAAGTCAATCAGGATGAGGAAGAAGATTCTCGATTCACAGCAGCGAAAAATCTTCAATAACCGTGGTGCTATACCTGAATTCCTTAAATAACCCATACTGCCCGGACCGACAAAGCCCGGGCCTTTTTTGTCCATCGTATCAAGGTTCTACGAGATAGCAGCGATGATTACTCCTGTCATTATGGACAAATTTCCGTGATATAAAAAGCAATTCAAAGTACTTTCGACAACAGTAATCAGACATGTTCGTTCAGGAGCTCAGTGAACCGACAGGAACAATCAGAACACCGTCCTTCCTGCGGTAGGCGTAGTCTCCCAATCCTGTCAATACCATCAGAAACGACGGCGTATTCATCCTGTCTGTGTCAATCTTTGCAGACATCTTCTTCAGACTTCTTGCTCCTTCCTCGATAAGATTGTCACCGCCAAGTTTGATTTCGATTATCCCGTATCTTCCGTTTCTCAGATGCACGACTGCATCGCACTCCTGACAGTCCTTGTCCCTGTAGTGGTAGACAGTGCCTCCGAGGGCATTGGCGTAGACTCTTAGGTCTCGGATACAGAGACACTCGAAGAGAAAGCCAAATGTCCTGAGGTCTTCCAAATGTTCATCAGGGCCTACACCTAGAGCAGCCACAGCAATGGAAGGATCTACAAAATAGCGGGTATCTGCACTTTGGATTGCACTTTTGCTTCTCAGGTTCGGATTCCATGTCGTCATTTGGCGAAATTCTTTTCCTTTCCGATACTCCCGGCTATCGACTTCCCGACTGTAGAGACGTATTTATAATTTTTACTTCAACTTATTTTCTTTCAGTAAGGATGTGTTTTCATAAATGTATACAATTTATGATTGAATTCGTATTATACCTTGTTTTTTCAATTATGCTTTAATATTTCTTTGTACGCATATGAATAATATTTTATATTTTATCTAATATCTTTCCTTTTGATTTTATATTTTTATTATATTAGAATAAAATATACGCGTATATATAATTGTATCATAATTATATAGATATACATAATGAGTTTATAATTGTATCTTATTCATTTGAAATTATATTTTACCAAACATATTTTGTTGAACTAATAAATATAATACGCATTAGTATTATTATGATATAATATAAAAACAATATTATTGAAATATTGTTTTTATTGCATTTGGTATATAACCGATTTTATTTTACATTCGATGCTTTATTATTCTCAATATGAAGACATTATGGTTTTTTATTATTTTACTCATTTTAAATAGGGTAATGATTTCATTATTATTTTGATCTGATGTTTTTTGTAATCTATGTGCGAACTGGGAAAACAGTAAAAAACAAAGTCAATGTACTGACTATTTTATTCCTGAGCGCTCAAAATACCGGCTATAACAGATTCTGGGAGATAAATAGCATAATTTATGCTCCTGGATTCCCAGAGTATGATTTTCAGGCTTTTTTGGGCCTGTTTCGTGAATTCGCCTGACACATACGCTGTTTCCGATCTTTAGTATTAGTTGCATCGTCCATAATATGAAGATTTCATCTGATACAACTCATCAAAGGGTAGTGTACGAATTTATATTTAAAAGCATTCGTTTTTCTTAGGATTTTGATATAGATCTGTATATCGTCCGTTCTGTTTCTATTTCAATTTGTATTAATATTGATTCTATAATTTACTATAATTAATGAAATTATTACTAGAAAAATACTGTTTTTATTATTGTTTCTGTACTTCTTTTGTCTAATATTCTATGTATCTGCTGCTAAATCTGTAGTTAATCACGGTTGTTTTTGTATCCTAATAATCAGGTTTACCATTAAAGAAATGAAGATGCTGTATCATAGATGTATTAATAGTATAGGATAGTATATATTTTCGCTTTGTATTTTTAATTGCTTTACTGCCAATTATGTTGTATTGCAATATATTTTTTGCTTTTTTTTGATGTATTTAGATTTATTAACTGTATTATTTTTAATAAGAACTTAATAAATTTATCAGGTTTAGATTTATTTGTTGTATTAT
>CAZKIT010000132.1:0-5242 GCA_964552905.1 uncultured Spirochaetaceae bacterium | reverse complement strand
AGGAAATACAGGAGTCATATATGGTAACTATCAGTGTTAAGGAAGCAAAGGAAAAGATCACTTCAATCTTCGAGAAAGTCGGAGTCTGCAAAGACGAGGCTTCTCTCATAGCTGACATGGTCGTCGAAGCAGACCAGAGAGGCGTGCATTCACACGGCATTCTCTGCACGGCACGCTACGTCCGTCTCATAAAGGAAGGAAAGATGAGACCTAATGCAGAGATAAAGGTCCTGAGAGACAACGGTACCGTCGCTGTATGGGACGGTAACCATTCCTCCGGACAGATTCTCGGCTACAGAGCCATGGAAGACGCAATGAAGAAAGCGAAGACTCACGGTGTGGGTATCGTATGCGTGAAGGGCGCCAACCACTTCGGGGCTCTGGCATATTACTCTCAGATGGCACAGAAGGCCGGAATGATCGGAACAACCCTTGGAACCGGAGACTCGACGATGGCTCCATGGGGCGGATGCGAGAAGGTCATAGGAAACAACCCCATAGCTGTGGCTGCACCTGCGGACAGGGAGGTCTCTCCTGTTCTCGATATGGCAATGACCGTTGTCGCCAACGGAAAGGTTTCCAACATGAAGAGACAGGGCATCGAGGAACTTCCCCAGGGCTGGGCTCTTGACAGGGAAGGCATGCCGACAACGAAGATGAGCGAATACTACACTGTTTCCCCGATGGCAGGATACAAGGGCTGGGGTATGGCCGTCATGATCGATATTCTTGCCGGCGTACTCTTCGGCGGCGGAACCGGCGACAGGGCGAAGGACAACAGCGAAGGACCTGCTCTCATGATGATTGCTCTCGATATCGATGCCTTCAATGATAAGAAGAAGTACTTTGAGGATGTCGATGCAAGAATCAGCGAACTCAAAGCCTCGAAAAAAGCAAAGAATTCGAAGGGGATTCTGATGCCCGGAGAAATCGAGGACAACGCTTACCGCAGGAGTGCCGAAAGCGGACTCGTGGACGTTCTTCCTGAGAATCTCAAGATGGTCAACGACGTAGCAGCCGATCTCGGTGTTGAACCTATCAGAGAAGTGTAAAACAGGGGAAATGCAACATTGTAAAGGCGGACTGTCATATGATGGCCCGCCTTTTATATTTCTTTACCTTCATATCAATGATTTTACAATATTTTACATCCAGTAAGACCCCTGACATTTCATTTGACTTATACTTATCTCAGGTGGGATCAAGTGTGATGATGGATAAGAAAAAGAAATTGAAGGGTGCACTGTTTCTGAACATGCTCATAGTGTTCTTCGAGTCCTATGCGCTCTTTCAGGCATTCTTCAACGCCGACGGAGGCTTCAACTGGCATTTTCTCCAGTATTACTGCCATATCGCGAACATCTGCACCCTCATTTCGTCTCTTCTGGTGGCACTTGAGCTTATGAAGGAGCTGCAGTCCAACATGAGGGAGAGAACATCATACATATCGCGTGTGCTGAAATTCGCATCGACGACAGCCATGGTTTTCTCATTCTTCATCACGGTATTGGTTCTCGTTCCGTTCGACAGCTTCGGAAAGGGCAGACTCTATCTTCTTTCCGGCTATTATTTCTTCGAGCATCTTCTCTGTCCTCTACTTTCTTTTCTCACGATAACGGTATTCGGTGACTATGCGGACTTCGGCCGGAAGGAAAGTCTCATCGCCGTCGTCCCGACTTTCCTCTATGCTTCCGTCATGTTCCTTCTCAACGCACTGAAGATCATGGAAGCTCCGTTCCCGTTCTTCTCCGTATACAGTCAGAGCTGGTATGTATCACTTCTGTGGTTCACGGCCCTCGTAGCCTTCTCCTTCGGTTGTGCATGGCTCCTTGTCGGCGCTGCACGCATCGTGAGAATCAGAACCGTCGTCGGAACTGACGTTTCCCGCGCCTCCGATATGTAAAGCAAAAGTTTACATTACCAGACATTATTTAACACTATTTTACAATTAAACATGTCCATCAGATTTGTTTTGGTGATTACCTGACGTATAATGAAAAGGTAAAGAGAGTACTAACTATGGTAAAGGTCAAGGACAGACTGAAAATTGCCCTTATTATTAATCTCCTCATTGTCTTCTTCGAGGCATTTGCGCTTTTCGGCACATTCTTCAATGCGGACGGAAGTTTCAACTGGGAATTCCTGCAGTATTACACCCACTACAGCAACGTGTTTGTTTTCTTCTCGTCGATTTACGTCTCAACGGAGCTCATGAAGAAGGTCGTGTCAACTCATGACATGAGAACGAATTATATGGCGAGACTCCTGAAATACATGTCCTCATGTTATCTCACGCTCACGTTTCTGGTCGTGCTGTTTGTTCTCGTTCCGTCCAACAATTTCCGTGACTGGAAATTCTATCTCTTCAAGAAGAACTTCATCTTCGAGCATATTCTCTGTCCGATCCTTGCATTCCTGTCAGTTACAGTCTTCGGTGATTATGACGACTTCGGAACAAGGGAAGCAGGCCTGGCAGTCATTCCGACAACCCTCTATGCCGTTGTCATTACGATTCTCAATATAACGAGAACCATTTCAGGTCCCTTTGAATTCTGCAAGGTCCATAATCAGCCGTGGTATGTTTCTGTCTTCTGGTTCATAGGCATGGTCGGAGGTTCATGGGTCATCAACATGGGCATCCTTCATCTTTCACGCAGGATGCAGGTCTCCGAAAGAAAAAGTGCAGAGAGGTGAGACTCCTGCTTCCATTTACAATTGTTTCTCAAAAAGGCATAGTTTCAGCATGAAGAAACTCATTTCCCTGACATCTCTTTTCCTGCTGATGTTGTCCCTTTCCGCGACCGAGGTCTCCGTCGGGTTCGAAGCCGGAGCCGGCTGGAACATGATGATAGCAGGAAAGGGATACAGAAACTATGAATACAGCGGAAAAGCAGGCTTCACATCATCCCTTCCGGTCATTGTTGAATTCACTCCGTCGCTTTCAATTGAGACAGGCTTTTCCTGCTCATTCAGGAATTACGGCTACTCGAGGATTTCCGATGATGTCAAAACACTCGATTACACGGCAGAAAACAGCTTTCTGGAGCTTCCTCTCGCTTTACGTTACACATATACAATACAGAATGGCAGATGGTCTCTCTTTGCTTCAGGTGGCGGCTTTGTAGGCTTGTGGCTTACCGGAAGACGCTACGGGAAGGCGTACACGACAGACATAACGCCGTCTCTCACCGATTTTTATCAGAAGACAGACCTCTCCCTTTATAACATCATCGAGGCGGGTGTTACAGCTTCCATCGGCGCGAAGTGCAGACTGTCCGACGCCGTTGACGCCACTCTCCGCCTTGCATATTCCCTCTCGCTGACAGATTTGAACAGGACACAGAAATACGGCGCATATCCCGTACATAACTCAACCATCTCTCTTGCCCTCGCTCTTATGTGGAGGGTCTGGAAATGAAGAAGGTGTTTTCGATAATTCTTATCTTTCTATCTGTTCTCCTTCTTTCTTCGTGTACTGCAGAAGCCGTATCGCCGGATGAATCTTCCGTAGACACCTGGGAAGGAATATTTCTTCAGTACTGGAATGTAATGAACATGGAGTATGCGCACTTCGATATCGAGACGGACCTTGACTGGGATGCTGTGTACGAGAAGTATCTCCCTCTCTTCCGGAAGCTCGATTACTCCAATGTCAATGATTCTCTCAAAGCCTTCAGATACTTCAAGGAAATAGCCATCAATATCGACGACGGCCACTACGACCTCATAATCAGGGATAATTTCAGGAATTCTCTCCTCATGTCGCCTTCCCGTGAAAGAAAGTGGGCACAGCGTACAGGAAAGAGTTATCTGTCCTTTCCCGATGTCATCTGGTCAATGGAACAGTACGGTCATATTGTGTCAGTTGACGGCGTCGCCGACATTGAAACGGAAGACGATGAAGAATCAGAAGCTGAAATTCTTGCATACTATGAGGAGGCCGTCGAAGGTTACAGCGAGGTAACGAAGCTCACTTCTGCCAACGCTTTCCATACCGGAAAGGGATTCAGTGCATCACAGGGGTACAGCTTCAAATCCATAGCGGAATCTGACGACGGTACAAAACTCAATGAACAGGATTCGGCATGGAATGAAGTTATTGCAGCGTTCAACATTGACGGCTTCAGCTACTATTACGGCGTGACGGAGGACAATATCTTCTACTTCTATTTTTCTTCGTTCATATCCTACATGAACACACCGCTCTCCGAACCTCTTCTCTTCAGAGAGATTCTTTCAGAAGAACAGAGGAGCTCTCTTGATGGGAATTACCAGAAGTTTCATGACTATCTCTGGGATAAGAGTTCAGGGTACGATCTTACGGGTAACATCAAAGACATCGAAGGAATCGGGAAGATGTTTGATGCTCTCGCATCAATCGGCAAGACAGGAACATGTACGATGACGAACTCCTTTGGAGTAGAGGAGACTTATGACATCGACGGCGTGATTATGGATCTCCGGAGCAACAGCGGCGGAGACAACTCCACGCTCGAGACAATCTTCGGTTCCTTCTTCAGCAGCGAGACGAAATTCGCAGAGACGAAATACAAGGACGGTTATTCAAGATTTGAGTACGGTCCCTGGATTGACATGTCGATAGAGCAGAGCTTCTGTACAGCAGACAAGGACTTTGACAAACCATTTGTCGTGCTTACCAACGGTAATTCGATTTCGTGTGCGGAACTCAGTGCAAGCATTGCGAAGAACATCATGAAGAACGGTGCTGTAATCGGCGGAGCGACATACGGCGGAACATATACCATGGCACAGAGGTCTCTTTATCATTCAGGAACATTCTCTTCAAAGAACATAGGAATACAGATGACGACATTCGAGACAAGGTATGTGGCAAAGGACGGGTCCTTCGTCACTTATGAAGTCTGTGGCATCGAACCCGATAAAACCGTCGCCGTCGACGGGACATATGCGACTGACGCAAGATTTGCCTCTGCCGTCCGATGGGTAAATGAACACAAGACGAACTGACACGAATCGGAAGTAAATCTTCCGGCATTGGAATACAGTTCCTCTTTTTTATCTGTGAACGGACAACTCCGCTTTGCGCTTTACTATTCCAGTGCCGTACAAGAGCGGTAGGCATCAGAGGAGCAATGCTGTCGTACTGAGAAACCTGCTCGGCTGAATAGATAATGCTTTACAGAGTGGCCATAATACAACTCATATCGGAACGGTCTGAAACTGTGACGGCGTTGTAAACCATAAAGCGGATGAGGAACAG
>CAZKIT010000131.1:0-5251 GCA_964552905.1 uncultured Spirochaetaceae bacterium | reverse complement strand
TTCTGCAGCGAGCTCTTTCTTTCCCAAGGAATCCAGCTCCACACCATTTTCCTTCAGCCACATCTGCATCTGGACGACGGACTGTGGATTGGCAAGTCCGGTTATGGAATGCATTTCATCCTTGAGATGGGATTTGGAGACTGTATCCAGCCTTATGGCGCTCTCGACCATGGGGATGTCGATAAGTATTCCCCTATCATTTATAGTCTGATCCATCCAGTATTCCTGCCAGACCTTCTCCGGAACCGGATGCGCAGAGAGCTTGGAGGCAATGGAAAGTTCTACTTCAACATCGCGCTTGTTATAAGATTTAAACAGTTCCCACTTTTCAATGTCATGACAAGGAAGATTTCTGGTAGTGTAGCCGTTCTTTGATGTGGGGCGATAAGGTTTACAAAAGTACGTTATTAAGGACTTTCCCTCTTCCATCTTCTGCTCGTCAAGCTGAAGAGCACTTCCTGCTCCCTTGAGGTTCATCGGAAATCCCATGTAGCCCGCCCAGACCATATCACAGCGCCAGCCACGAGGGTCGAGGTAGACGTTTCGCTCTAAAAATCCCTTATCCCAGAGATACCTCGAAAGACACACCCTCTCGAACTGAGCATTGAACGCCCACTTTGTGATGGTGTTGTCCAACAATGCGGTGATAATCTCCTGAGGAAGATCCTCACCTCTCTTCAAGTCGTAGACGACAACATCGTTGTCATCCACGGCTACACCAAAGAGCAATATTTCAAAAGACGGGTCTTCCGCATAGCGATAGACGCCAGTTTTCGGAAGATCCGCCTCTGAATATGTCTCGATATCTATATGAAGTTCCTTCAATCAAATACCTCCGTCGTTAATTGCCTTCCAGCGGGAGTTCTCCATACTGGCAACATCCCAGCCGATACCTTCAAGAGCTGTAGCTCTGTCGTAGCTGTCCACATCCTGAGAGAAGCGGGTCACTGCGTTGGAAAGGCCATATAAGGAAAGGTCACCACCCTCGATGAGGTACTTGAGTACTCCATCCTGTTCCGGAAGCGACAAACCGTACTCCTTTCCGGTGAGTTCGATAACGTCTTGAACCCTTCCTGTGATTTTCTTCGTTGCCGCACCTTCCAGCGTTGCTATAATCGCCTCCTGCTTTGCTTCATCAAAAGCCGCTGTTGCGATATCCCTGAGCTTGAGAAGGAACGCTTTGTCTTCTGCTTCCTGAGTCTCCTCGGTGTAGATGTCAAATCCGTCATCAAGGCCCTTGGCGGCACGGCCCACGTGAGTCTTGCGTTCTCCAAGGGAGTTTACAATAAGTCCGTTGGTGCACCTGAGCGTGTAAACCAGAGGCTGTACGGAAACAGCACCCAACCCCACTTCACTGTTGGAAACAACGACACCGAACTGGACAACGTCTCCCACGCACACCGCTTCTCTGCGGGCATCAACGACCTTGATAAAGAGGCGCTGAGAAGTAACTTCACAACTCATCACCTGCATACCGGTAAAGAGAGGAAGAACAGCAGAAGCAACTTCCAGGTTATCGATACGACGATAGCGGTCGGAGAGGAAGGCCCTCGCGTTCCCATCCAGCGACCTGATCATGTAGCTTGCATCTCTTGAGCTGAGCCAGCTGTTTACATTGGAAGCTAACAGCTCCGGCTTCTCCTTCATCATGAGGTCGTAGTACTTTGCAGGGATGGAGAGTGCTGAACCGAGCTGTCTGTGAAAGAGGTCAGTTGTGTCAAATGAGTTAGAGCCCATCCTGAGCGTTCTTCCATCATCATCAAGCTTTAACGCGCTTGCCGGGCTGATATAATCTCTCTTTGCTTCCTTCTGGCGCTGAAGTTCCACCAGAACATCTTTTAATTCTCTTCCTGTTTTCATATGTGATAATTCCTTTCAATTAGTTTCTTGATTGCGGCAATTAAAGAGGCCGCTCTCTTTCTGTTTATGGGCTTTGTCTGTACAACGCGGTCCACCTTGAATACGAGGTCATCAAGTGCCTCGAATACGTCGTTGTAGTGGTCCTGAAGTTTCCGGGTCTTCTCATCATCCGGAAGGCTCTCCCACGGGTCTCCGTCTGTGAAGTATTCCTCCAGAAACTCGCGTACATCGGTGCCCAGGTATTCCTCTACTGTGTCCAAGACATCAAACACATTCAGAGGAGCGATGGTTGTCCCATCTAGAAGTTCTAAAGTCATCTTTTCCCCCACAAAGGAAAAGGGGGAAGATTGCTCCTCCCCCTCTACTTTCGACTCAGCTGAGGAAGTCCTCTTCCCCATCGTCGAAGTCGTCCTCGGCTCTCATGCGTCCGCCAAGAGGCTCACCGTCTCTGATCTTCTGGAGGTTGTTCAGCGAGCAGGCGATGCCCTTGTTTCCCGAGCTGTTGAAAGCGTAAAAACTGATGGACGCGCGTCCGTACACACCACTGTATACTTCCTTTCTCTCGAGGATAGGCTGTCTGTCAGCGTCCACGATACCGGGAGCATTCTGGTTGTTCGCGTTAATGAAGTATGCCCCGGCGTATGCTTCGTCCTCAGGTCTCTCAAGGTCCCCATCGCGAAGAGGAGTCTTTATTGCTTCGAGAGTCGGTACGGTTCTGCCGTTACCCTTAAGTTTTGAGGCTCCCTCTTCATACGCAGCCTGAATGGCAGCCTTGATTCTCTCAACACAGGGGTCATCCTTCTTGATGATAAGGGAAACACTGAACTTAGGTGTTCCGCCATTGACAGCCTTGGGCTCCCAGACATTGGCATAAGACCATCTTGTGTTGGGACCAGTAATTACTTTCGTTGGGTTAGTTAATTTTGCCATATTTTTCTTCTCCTATAAAATCTAAGTTGGCAGTATCTAAGGGCGGTCTCTTATCTTCCGCCCTCACCAGGGTTGGCTTACCGGCTGGCTTAATAATTAAGTTGCCAAGAAGCTCCTGGAATTTCTTTTTGCCCATCAGTTTTTCCATATCAGTAAGGGGCAAGAGCTTACGCTGATATGGGTCTATTCCTGCGTCCTCGACGATTTTTGCTACCGCATCCTCATCTGAGAACTTCCTGATGCTGCGGCCTTCAACGACCTTCCAGTCATCCCATGGATAACCAGCAAGAGCACGCTGAAGAGCGTAGTCCTTGATATCGTTTGCCCAGCTGACGAGGTCGTCGACTTTGGAAAGAATGACGTTTATCTCGTCGTCTTCCAGAGTATTTGGCCTTGCAAAGTCGTAACGAGCAAGAGACAGATTTTCTTCTGCTCTCTTCCGGCAGACGGTTTTCGCTTTACAGAACTTACACCACGGGCCGCTTGCGAAGTCGCCTTCACCGTGAAGTGCCATCTCTGCAGCAGGCTTGAGTACGTTCTCTCCCCAGAAAAGGAGAGAGGCTGTATCCAACGTCCATCTTGAGAAGTTGCTGATTCGCGGCTGGTAGATTACGAGCGTTATCTTTTTTATCTCATACAGTGGCGAGAAAGCCGTGTAGGCTCCCAAGGCATAGCACTTGAGCTGTGAGTTCTCCTCAGCAGAGACCTCTACCCCTTTTCCGTACTTGAAGTCCACGATGAACATCTCACCGTTCCCGATAAGAAGAGCATCCGTAGTACCGAAGGCTCCGTCCGCGTAATCCTCAATGGAGACTCTCTGTTCAACTGAGATGAACGCGTCGGGACATTCCTTCTTAAGTCCGTCGTAGAGCTCAAGTACCATATTCCTGTATCCCTCGGCGCATTCCTGCATCTCGGGCGAGTAGTAGGTCAGTTCCTTTGTCGGATCTTCAGTCGGAAGCCCCACTTCTTTCTTCAGAAGGTACTCGCACAGCGAATGTGCGTCCGTTCCTTCTCTGCTGTAATCAGAACCACTATCCTCCGGCCCGACTTCTTCTCCCAGAAGGAGCGAAGGCGGACAACGGATAAATCTCTCTGCCGCTGAGGGCGAGAAGCGCGCATGAGTATCAGGCATTCTGAAGCTCCTTTGCCGCGGAAAGAAGAGACTGGTAATCCTCTGCTTTCACTTCAGACAACCTCGTAGCTCCGAACTTCCCCAGTAGCGCCTTCATCTCGGCTGTCTTTCCGCTTCTGCTAATCTCAGCAAGAACGGTGCGGACATCCTCGAGGGTTGGAGCCTTTACTTCTGGCTTCTTCTCTTCCTCAGGAGGAGTTGTCTTTCCTTCCACCTCCGTAACGAGCTCTCTTACCACGCTGCTGAGCTCATCAAGCAGCTTTGCTGTCTTTTCAAGTTTGTCGCTTATCATGTTCTCTCCTTTATGAACTTCATAAGTCGTTCAGATGCTGTCTCGGGCTTCTCCATGACTTTGACCGGGATACCGAGTTCCTTTGCGTACTGGATTTCATCAGCCATTCCGTCGCTGATTCTGCGACCAAGGACCCAGACCTCTTTACATTCCTTGAGCAGCTCCAGCCCTGCCTCGATTCCGACATCGCCTTCAGTTGCTTCGTTAAGGAACTGCGGGAAGTAAAGATGAGGTGCTATCGGCATGTATCCCCTCTCCACTGCAATCCTGCATCCCTTCCTTGCAAGCTTCAGGTTGCGATCAATTTCTCTTGCTCTCTCCGCCGGGTCTTTCTGATAAGACCGGTACGGACTACAGATGTAGACACTCTTCATTTGCGTCTCCTCATAATTTCCATCGGGAAGTTTTCTCCGCCTGGAGAAGTGCGCTTCCTCACCTTATGTCCTGAGAAAGGGCGTTTTGGCGGTATCGGTTGAAAAAAAAGTTGAAAAATTTTCCCTCCTCCCGTGTGAACAGGAAGAGGGATATCTTCTAATCGATTAATCTTGCCTTTCTGAATGCCCCGTAGAGACGGTCACGGGCTGATGTACGCCCAATGTGAAGCAGGTCTGCAATTTCCTGTTGGTCGCATCTTTCATCGAAATATAGAAGGAATGCCTGACGCTGTTTTTCGGTCATGGCGTCGAGCATCTCGCGGCGGGTTTCAGCACGGATGAAGATAGACTCGGGATTCTCTCCGACATAATCTTCTCTCCATATATTAGAGGAGTGATAAGCCCGCGCGATTGCTTCCTCGGCATCGCCACTGTGATCTCCGGCATCATCGGACTTATAGTCTTTACTGCCCTTCCTTCCTCCTTGACGGTTGTTGAGATTGTTTGCCTCAATTCTGTGATCTCCGTTGAGGACAAAAGCAATGTACCAAGGCTGCGCATCAAGGAACCCCTCCGGCAGGGGCTTAGGCTCCCCTTCAAAGAAAAAATATGTGAAGTTTCTGCACTCCGGAGCCCAGAGAACTGTATAGCTTGTCTCGT
>CAZKIT010000130.1:0-5287 GCA_964552905.1 uncultured Spirochaetaceae bacterium | reverse complement strand
CAAGACAGAAAAGAGCAACGCAGACATACAAGACATAAAAGAAGAAGTGATGAAAGACGAGAAGAGAAGGAAAACGGGTGCGGGAAACAGAATAGACATAGAAAAGGAGAAACAGAGAAAGGCAGACATCAAAAAAGGAAGACACCAGAAAAAGAGACAACAGGAGACATCAGAAAGACAGCGTGAGCATAAAATGAGAGGAACGAAAAGCATCAAAAGCGTCAGAAGAAGAGGCAATGAGAAGAGTACAGAAGCGGAGATGGCGGGAAAGCAGGAGACAGGAAAGCAAGTGACAGAAAAATAGCAGATAGAAACGTTGCAGACACGAAAGTAAATGGTCGAGAACTATCCACTCTCACGGAAAGTAGTAGACACGAAGCAGCAGACATGAAAGCAGCAGACATGAAAGCAGCAGGCACGAAACATTGCAGACATGAAAACAGAGAAGCGGGAACGGAGATGAAGAAAGAGAGAGAATATGTTGCGTTCTCCTTCTTTCCCCCTTAAGCTTTGATTATGGGGAAAAAGAAGACAAAGGCAGAGAAAGGAAAGGAAGATAAGCAGAAATCGCTCTTCGAAGCCGTCGATGCACTCTCGAGGAAGAAGAAGATAGCGCTGGCAATCGTCCTTGCCGTCCTCGTGACAGGCGGTATCTTCGCCTTCACATTCACTTTCATCAGCGCCGTCACTCCCGAGAAGATAACCGAGGAGGACTACCGGAAGCTCCTCTCGAAACTCGACGGGAGAGAGTGGGCGATAAAAAGCGGTGACGAAGAGCTGATTTCCTCATCCCTCTATTCATTCGAACCCGAAAGGGCGAGAACGGAGAAGAGCGCAGACACTCTTCTCCTCATCCTCTACAGCGACAGGGAGGAGTATACTCTCCACTTCACATACAGGGATGACAGGATACAGGGCTTCATCGGCTCGGATCTCTATTCTCTCTACCATTCAACAGGGAAAAAGGAGACGGGACGCGCCCTTACTCTCGTCAGCACGAAGAACAGGATAACACTCTACGAGGAGTGAACGTCCGGCGTCCTGAAATAGAGAGACAGAAAGCTTGGAGCGACTGCATTTTCTTCCTGAACTCATCGGGAGACATTCCTTCTTTACAGCTAATGCATCAGGAAAGCCTGACGGAGACGTAAACTCAATGAAAAAGGAAAACCGAAACCGACAGAGGAAACAAATACGGACAGAACCGCGGAATGTGTACATTTTCCTGTTGCAGAGGGTTGTAATCTGTAAAATCACAAAGCGGCAGAGTGTTCGTTTTTAATGATGATATTTTATTTTCAATAAAAGAATTGTCTTTTTTTTGTTAAATCAAAGCTCTAAGAGCCAAAAATATGGTTTGAAAACAATGACCAAATGATAGATAATAATTGTCCGTGTGGGGAATCGAACACTCCCCAGGATGATTAACATCAGCACGCGTGGGGGGGGGGATTTGGCTCATAGACAATGATTACCCCGATTTATACCCTGACGGAGCATTCAGCCTGCTTTAGTGGGTAATGCAGAAGACAGGTTCCTTGTCGCTTTCCTTTTTTGCCCCTGAGATAGGGGGTATGGGGAGGGTATGCATTGATACCGTCGGGAAAGACATAAAAAAGAAAGACAAAGAAAGACAAAAGAATAAAGAATAAAAAAGGACATACTCCCGTCCGCCCCTCACACTCATAAGAGGACGGTAAAAGAAGACACGGTCTTCACGGCAGTCGTCCGGCAAAATTGAAACAAATGAGAGCAAGAGAAGAATGAACAATACACGTAAGGGCTATACACGCCGTATCCTGGTCCTTTATGACGCAGTAATCATCCTCATGGTAGAGGTGATTTTGCTTATCCTCTACCGCGGGAACGACGCACTCGAGCCGAAGGACATACTCGAGCATGGTCTGGTGGCCATGTTCTGTGTAATCGGCATGAGATACGTTCTCCGCATCTACCGGGACATACTCCGCTACGGGGGAGTGCAGACATACATCAAGCTGATGTGCTCCGATGCCCTCGCCTTCATCGTCTATTACATCCTGGTGAAGATACTACCCGTAGCCGAGATGACATTCGACAAGATGCTTGCGCTCTTCTCGCTAAACCTCCTGGACTCCCTCTGTATCAGGATGATGTACCGCTACTGCTACAAGTGCGCCTCTCCGGATACCTTCAAGGGAAGGTTCCTTGCCCTCCTGTTGAGAATCTTTTCCGGAATAAAGAACAACAGGGAAGTCGAGGCAAGGGGAATAAAGGTCGCCGTCTTCGGAGCGGGAGACCTCGGCTACACGCTCTATGACGACATCTACGTCAACAAGCAGTTCCCGTATGAAGTGAGATGCTTCATAGACGATGACCAGAACAAGTGCGGAAGGTATCTGGGTTCCGTGAAGGTCCTTTCCTATGCGGAGGCGACACCCGAGACACTCATAACCGATTACTCCGTCAAGGAAGTCATAATAGCCGTAAGAGCGCTGGGACAGGAGAAGCTCACGGAAATCTACGAGCGCTACACAGGTTCGGGAATCAAGGTCAAGACCTATGACATACTCGACAATGTCTCGCTCTCCGACGGAAAGAGACAGCTCAGGGAAGTCCAGATAGAGGATCTTCTGTTCCGCAAGCCCGTCATTCTCGAATGCGAGGAGACGAAGGCCTACTACAGAGGAAAGACCGTGCTCATCACGGGAGGCGGCGGAAGCATAGGAAGCGAACTCTCGCGTCAGGTCGCATCCTGTTCACCGAAGAGTCTCATCGTACTCGACATCTACGAGAACAGCGCGTATGACCTCCAGATGGAACTGAAGATGAAGTATCACGGGGAACTCGACTTCCATGTCGAGATATGCTCCATCACCAATAAGGAAGCCCTGAGAAGGGTATTCGAGAAGTATCGACCTGACATCCTCATAAATGCGGCAGCACACAAGCATGTTCCTCTCATGGAGGACAATCCTCAGGAAGCCATAGAGAACAACGTCTTCGGCTGCAGGAACCTCCTGGACCTCACAGAGGAATACGGCGTCGGAAGATTCATGATGGTATCGACAGACAAGGCCGTCAATCCAACGAACGTCATGGGAGCAACGAAGAGAATGTGCGAGATGATGGTCCTCTCGAGAGCGAAGAACTCGAATGTAGTCTACTCCTGCACACGCTTCGGCAACGTACTCGGAAGTGCCGGCTCTGTAATCCCGCTCTTCAAGAAGCAGATAGAGCACGGGGGGCCTGTAACGGTCACCGACAGGAGAATCACGCGTTACTTCATGACGATTCCGGAGGCAGCCGAGCTTGTGCTCCAGAGCGGAGCGATGGCACATAACGGCGAGCTCTTCGTCCTCGACATGGGACAGCCCGTGAAGATCATGGACCTTGCAAGGAATATGATAAAGCTCAGCGGGGCCCGGGGCGTGAAGATAATAGAAACCGGCCTCAGACCCGGAGAGAAGCTCTACGAGGAGCTTCTCATCAAGAGCGAGACGCTCACTAAGACAGAGAACAACCTCATCTTCATCGAGAAGGACGATCCCCTTACCGGAAGCGAGATAGAAGAAAAGCTCGACATACTCGAGTCTGCCGTCAGAGGAGAAAAGACGGCGGAGGAAGTCAAGGACGCCCTCAGAAAGGTCGTTCCCACATACCGCCGCCCCGAGGAAGTCAACGGCAAGTGATTCCTCGACAGGAAAAGAAGGCTAATGGACACCACGGTGACAAGTTCGACATAGAGATGGTCAACCCCGGGAAAATTGTCCACGCAAAGTAGAAGCTTGTCCTCTCCGTGCCGTAAACCGCCTTATCTGGAAATGCGGAAAGTATGAGATTGAAGTCTATAACAGTAGAGTGCACTACTTCCTGAGTGCAGGAAGAGCGTCTTCATCCTGAGCGGAAACTCGTGAACAGGAAAAAACGAGCTTATCCGTATACAGGAACCGTGTAACGGCAAAACACAGAACGGAATAATCGATGATGTTTTCACGGTGATGGTCATTGGGCTGTCTCTACCTGAAAAAGAAACGAAAGTAAAATAGATAGGCAACAGGGAATATACATGCAGTCACGAGAAGAGCTGATAAGTCTGATAGATATCCTCCGTCTGGAAAACAGTTCAGAAACGGAATGGCTGGAATTCAAGTCAAACTATATCTCCAACAGGGATGTGGGAGAATATATCTCCGCTTTGAGTAACGGTGCAGCCTTGAAAAGCCGGCCGTTCGGCTATCTGGTATTCGGAATCGACGATCAGACGCACGAGGTCAGGAATACAACCTACGATTTCCAGAAGCAGAAGGAGGGTAATGAAAACCTTGAAAACTGGCTGAGAAGACTTCTGGACCCCAGTATTCCGTTTACAGTGTATACGGTGGAGTATGCTGCTCTGCACAGAGTCGTTCTTTTCGAAATACCTGCAGCGTACATACATCCCACGTCTTTCGCAGGCAGGGATTATATCAGGATAGGAAGCTGCAGACAGGATCTGCATAAATATCCGGGAACGGCAAAAAAGCTCTGGGATGCACTGAACCATACATCATATGAACAGTCGGTATCAGCCAATCAGAATCTCCACTTCACAGAAATGATGATGATTGCCAGAAAAAGGGGAGTTGACTTTTCAGAAGACAGATTCAACACACTCCGCATGCTTGATTCCAACGGAAGATTCAACAATCTCGCACTCCTCCTGAGTGATGAGAATCCTCATGTTGTAAAGTTTGCAGTCTACAAGGATGACTGTCTGAACTTCAGTGTAAAAGAGGAATTCACGGGGTCATGGCTTCTGATGCTCGATCAGACGTTCAAATATGCAAGCCTGTATAACTCCACCAGTGCAACAATCTCGAATGACCTTGCACGTGCCGAAGTTCAGAGTTATCCGGATCCTTCGCTGAGAGAGATGGTAGTCAATGCATTCGGGCATATGGATTTTTCATTTCCTTCAGATATAAAGATAGAGTTTTACAGAGACAGAGTCGAAGTTTCATCACCCGGTTCCATATACAGAACAACCATTGAGGAGGTTCTCAAGGGAAAACAGTCCTTCCGGAATCCGAACCTCATCTTTGTTCTGAGTAAGTTCAAGTACATTGAAAACTATGCAACAGGTATCAAACGTACAAATGCGGCATATGCAGCAAGCGGATTGAAGCCTGTGTATGATGTAACCGAGAATTTCTTTACTGCAATACTTCCGAATGTGAATTATAACAGAAAGTCTTCCGGGGAAAACATTTACGAGGTGACCCCCCAAGTGACCCCTCAAGTGACCCCTCAAGTGACCCCCCAAGTG
>CAZKIT010000129.1:0-5288 GCA_964552905.1 uncultured Spirochaetaceae bacterium | reverse complement strand
TCTAAAGCCTGCTTGAGGTAATCAAGCTTTACGTATTCTGACGGATCGACATCATATTTGGACTCGAGCAGCCCTGCATCGAGGAACATCTGATTCATGATGCCGTACCACTTGAGAACGGTGCCGTCATCAACAAGGCTCTTGAGAGTGCTGTTGTCAATCCAGTTTGTCTTCTCGACTGTGAGATATGCCGTATCATAACTGATGTTGATGTAGTCAGCGACCTTCTGGACTGTTCCTTCCATGTCATCATAGCGGTCCTGTGTTCCCTTGAGCCATGCGCGGAGGAAGCGTACGACTGTGTCCTCATTCTTGGAGAGGAACTTGCTTGTCGTTACCCAGCTGTTCGTGAATACGGCATCGGGAAGGAAGTCTCTTGACGAGGAAAGGGTGATGACGTTCTCTTCTCCCATGTCGGTGCGGATCTGGTCTGTGTACGGAGCTTCGATTGAAATTGCATCAATCTTTCCTGTCATGAATGCCGTGACCTTGGCGGATGCATCCATGTTCACCATTGTCACATCGCTCTTTTCCATGCCGTTGAGCTGGAGAGCCATCGAGAGAACGAGTTCGCTTGTCGTTCCTGCCGAGATTGCGACGTTCTTGCCTTTGAGATCCGCCATCGACTTGATTCCGCTGTCGGCTCTTGTGAGGATTTCTCCCGAGAGGTCCGTGCTGTCGAGAGCGAGAATGACGCACTGTCCCTTCGGGGCGAATACGTGAGCGCCTACTCCGAGATAACCGATGTCGATATCTCCTGAAGCCATGGCTGCGAGCTCCGTTGCGCCGGAAGTGAACTGGACAAGTTCGACTTCGAGGTTCTCTTCTTCGAAGTAACCGTTGTCGATTGCATTCAAGAGTCCGCCGACACCTGTGATGTGCGGATGATATGCAACCTTGATTGTTGTCTTTTCTGTTGTGCTTTCAGCTGCAGCGGCTTCTGTCTGGCCCTGTGCGAAGAGGCCTGCCGTGACGAATGCCAGTACCAGCAGAACAATCAGAAATCGTTTTGAATTTTTCATAACTGAACTCCTTTTTTATTTTTCAGGCAAAATGCCCTTATTACTTTGTATGCTCCAGGTATTCCCTGTAGACCTTGTTCCAGATTTCGTTTTTTATTTCGTTGTATCTGGGGGTGAGTTTTGTCTCCTGGTTACGCGGGTAGGGGAGGTCGATCGGAATTATCTCCCTGATTCTTCCGGGACCTGCGCTCATGATTACGACCTGTGTTGCAAGAAGAACGGCTTCGTCGACATCGTGTGTGATGAAGAAGCATGTCTTCTTTTCCTGCTGCCATGTCTGGAGAAGATTCTCCTGCAGCTGTGCTCTTGTCTGCGCGTCGAGTGCACCGAACGGCTCATCCATCAGAAGAATCTCGGGGTTCGTTGCATAGGCTCTGGCAAGAGCCACTCTCTGCTTCATTCCTCCTGAAAGTTCCTTGGGGTATGATGAGACGAACCTGTCGAGCCCCACGATGTGAATGTAGCGGCGTGCAGTCTCCTCTCTTTCCGACTTTGCAACATGCTTCATCTTGAGACCGAATTCGACGTTCTCGAGTACCGTCAGCCAAGGGTACAGGGCATACTGCTGGAACACGACTCCTTTGCCTTTACCCGGTCCCGTAACATCTTCACCGTGCACCTTTATCGTTCCCGTACTCGGTTTCGAGAGCCCTGCAATCATTGTGAGGAGCGTTGTCTTTCCACAGCCGGACGGTCCGATTACACAGACGAACTCGTTCTTTTCCGCTGTGAAGTTGACTTCGTCGAGAGCAAGGTAGGGGCCGTTCTTTGTATCGTATGTCTTTGTAACTCCGCTTACTTCAATCTCATGCATTGTCCTTTACCTCCTGCCATGATGTAAGAACCCTCTCCAGAAGCAGTACTATCTTGTCGAGGATGAAGCCTATGATTCCAATGACGATGATTCCCATGAGGACGACATCCATGCGGAAGTACATTCCGGCCTGCTGGATCATCATTCCCAGTCCCGTTGCAGCTCCCGTAAGTTCTGCTGCGACGAGTGTCGTCAGTGCTGTTGCGATGCCGAGTCTTACAGCAGTGAAGATGTACGGCACGGTTGCCGGAACGACGACATGGATGAAGATCTGACGGTCGTTCGCATCAAAGACCCTTGCGGCCTTTATCAGGGTATAGTCGACGTTGCGCACCCCCTGATAGATGGTTACCACCATCGTGAGGAATACGGCGAAGAAGATTATCGCGACCTTCGCTGACGTACCGATTCCGAAAAGGGCTATGATAAGAGGAATGAGTGCAATCGGCGGAATCGTTCTCAGAAACTGTATCCAGGGTTCAACGATTGTTCTGAAGCCTTCATACCATCCGAGAAGGAATGCCACAGGAATCGAGCACACGAAGCCAAGCAGAAATCCTGCAACAACACGGAAGAGACTGTCACGGACCTGAATCCACAGATAGCCGCTCCTGATATTTTCTATGAACGCTTCTCCCACCGCCTTCGGCCCGACTATCACGTTCCCGATATCGGGAAGGGTCGAGATGAAGAACCAGAGAAGAAATGCCGCGGCGACTGAAACAACCAGGCTCAGGAAATTGTAGAGTCCCCTGTGCTGTAATCTGAACCTTTTAAACATCTGTTTTCTCCCTTTTGTAGAAATCGTTTTCTATATCAATCTCAAAAAATCACTTTATTGTTCTGATGGACATCCCCTCGACAATCGGACAGTCAATCACTGTCCTCACAGCACATGCAGACGGCTTTGATATGCTCCTCGAGAGAGTTTCTCCTGCTATCGCTCCCATGGAGAGACTGTCCTGGAAGGCATGAGTAACCGGAAGCGGCAGATACTGGCTTCTGCCGATGTTGCCGAAGACGACCAGAGAGACATCCTCTCCGACGGATAGACCGAGGTCTCTGAGAGCTCTCAGTGTTCCCATGGCCATTATGTTGTTCATTGCAACAAGTGCAGTCGGCCTGTCATCCTCATTCATTATGCGACTGACAAATCTGTATGCTTCTTCTTCTCCGAAATTCGAGTCGCTGACATACTTTTCCGTTACCGGAATACCGTTGTCTTCGAGCGCTTTAAGAAATCCTTCATAACGGAGCTTTCCGGTACGGTTTGTCAGAGTTACGTTGACGGCGCCTATTTTCTTATGTCCATTCTGGATAAGCAGTTCTGTCAGTTTGTAAGCCACGCTTGAGTCGTTCCATAGAATCTGGTTGACGTCTACTTCGTCGAGAGGACGGTCTACAAGAACAAGCGGAATACCGCTTTTCTGTATTTTTCTTATGGCTGGTATGCTTCCTTTTCCCGATGATGCTATCACAAGGCCGTCGACCTTCCGTGCGATAAGGCGTTCGATGATTTTCTCTTCTCTTTCGGGGCTGTTACCCGAGGATGCAATCATGAGGCTTGCGCCCATCTCCTCGACTTTTGTCTCAAGTCCTTTCGCGATTTCCATGAAGAACTGGTTGGAGAGATCTGCGATTATGAGTGCCACAAGGTTCGTTCTGTTGTTTCTCAGGCTCTGGGCAACTGCATTCGGATGGAAGTCCGTTTCCTTCATTGCCGCTCTCACTCTGGCTTCAGTGTCTTTGCTCACCGGATAATTGCCGTTGATGACGCGGGAGACTGTCGTAATCGAGACTCCGGCCTTTTCTGCAATATCCTTGATGGTGGCATCTTTCATGGTAACCTCATAGAAATCGTTTTCTATAGATTACCTTATCACAACTTTCTGGGTTGTCAACAGAAATTTTCAGAATTTATGAAGTCCGTGAAAGAAAATCAGGCAGCGGTGAGGCTGCCTGAAGAGGGGAGAATATGTTCAGATATATTTCTGGAGACCCAGACGTACGTACTGCTCGGATGGAGCATCGTTTTCCTTCATGAGTCTTACCATGGCCTTTATCATGCGCTCTTCCGTTTCCCTGTCGTCAATCGGATGCTTCTGCTCCGGATCTGATTCGAGGTCGAACAGCATCGTGTTCATCCTGTGCTTGGGAGTCGTGTCTCCTGTCTTGTCTTCAACCGAGGCTATCTTCAGTACGGGTGCTCCCTTCGTGAAGGAGAAGCCTTTGCAGAGTTCGGCGCTCTTCATCTCGTCGACAGAGAAGAGACAGCGCATGTGAGTCGGCATGAGAGTATAGTTGTATACGATGTTCTCGCCTTCGGGAGCTCTCATGTAGACATATCTTCCGTCCGTGATATTGACGTGGCCGCCGTGCAGACCGAAGAGGAGGTAGTCCTTGATCTTCGCATCACTGCTCTCGAGAAGGGGCCTGATGTCCTTTCCCATCATGTCCTTTGTGGGCTCGAGGCCGAACCACTTCAGGAAAGTGACCGCTACGTCGATATTCTGCACGAGTGCGCTTCTTCTTTCGCCCTTAATTCCGATTGCCGGATCCCAGACGAAAAGGGGAATATGTGCTATCTCGTTGTACCAGGGATGTGCGCTCTTGCCCCAGAGGTCATGCTCTCCGAGGAGGAAGCCGTGGTCTGTGTTGACGACAAGCACCGTGTCCTTCCACATGTCGTTCTCGTCCATGTAATCAAGGAATCTTCCGAGGTATTCGTCGCACATCGTGAGAAGCGATGCGTACTGTATCCTGCAGTGGTTCACTGCTTCGGGGGACTCTGTGACTTCCTTGTAGTCAGGCCAGTCGAAGAGGGGGCCCTTGTAGCTGTCCTTGTAGTAGGATCTGTATTTATCGTTTCTGACGAAGAACGGCTCATGGGGATCGAAGCATTCCCAGTGAAGGAACCAGTTGTCCTCATTCTTGTTCTTCTCCAGAAATTCGATGCCGAGCTCGTAAACCTCTGCAAGCGGCTGGTCCTTCTCCTGCTTTATGTAGGATCTGTTGACGACATCCTGTCTCCAGAGCCGGCCGAGGTGTTCGGGAATCTCGGGGTCCTTCACCTGAGCCTTCCATCTGTCGCCTTCCTGTCCCCTTACGATTTCCCAGCTGTTGTACCTGTGATGATACGTTGCGCCTCCATCCTCCCAGTAGTGCTGGTGGTCGCTGATCATGTGGGTATAGACACCGCTGTTCTTCAGCATCTCCGGAATGGAGTCGTCGAACGGTTCTATCGGGCCCCAGCTCCTGTGGAGGAAATTATAGCGTCCCGTATGGAGCTCACGCCGGGCAGGCATGCACGGAAGGGATCCCGAATAGCAGTTGTCGAAGGTGACTGTGTGCTCTGCGAGCCTCATGAAATTAGGTGTATATGTCCAGTCGCAGCCGTAGGATGAGAGCATCCTGAGGTTGAGAGTGTCGAACATAAGCATTATTGCGCGCAT
>CAZKIT010000128.1:0-5290 GCA_964552905.1 uncultured Spirochaetaceae bacterium | reverse complement strand
GGGTAATCATGATCATGGATGTGTTGTACTTCTCCTTGAGCTCGTTCATGAGTTCAAGTACCTGTGCCTGGATTGTTACATCGAGTGCAGTTGTCGGCTCGTCGGCGATGAGGAGCTTCGGGTTGCATGCAAGTGCTATTGCGATGACTACTCTCTGCTTCATGCCGCCGGAGAACTGGTGAGGATACTCGTTTGCACGGGAGCGTGGAATACCGACCATCTCAAGCATGTCGCCGGCCTTCTTCATGGCTTCCTCGTGTCCCACCTTCTCGTGGATGGAGATGGATTCGGCTATCTGCTCGCCGACCGTGAATACCGGGTTGAGTGCAGTCATCGGGTCCTGGAAGATCATTGAGATCTCCTTTCCTCTGACCTGCTCGAGCTCGCTTGGGGAGATGTCTCTGACATCCCTTCCACCGATTTCAAGTCTCTTGCATTCGACGACTCCCGGCGGATCGGGTACAAGGCGGAGCATGGCGAGAGCCGTGGTCGTCTTTCCCGCACCTGTCTCACCGACGAGGCCCAGCGTTCTCTTGTAGCCGAGCCTGAGGTTTATTCCGTTGACGGCATAGACGATGCCGTCTTCGGTCTCGAATCTGACGCGGAGGTCTTCTATGTTGAGTATTTCCTTGTTTTCCATATCTTCCTCCTTATCTCTTGAGTTTCGGATCGAGTGCATCTCTCAGTCCGTCTCCGAGGAGGTTGAGAGAGAGAACGGTGATCATGATTGCTATTCCGGGGAAGAGCGTCATATAGCTGTAGTCACGGATATAGAGTCTTCCCGCACTGAGCATGCTTCCCCATTCCGGAGCCGGAGCGGGAACACCGAGGCCGAGGAACGAAAGCTGTGCTGCGGATATGATTGCGGATCCTACACGGAGCGTAGCCTGGACAATGATCTGGCTGAGACAGTTCGGGATTATGTGGATGAGAACTATCTTCCAGTCGGGCTGTCCGATGGCACGTGCAGCCTCGACATACTCCTCGCCTCTTACAACGAGAACTGCCGCTCTTGCGACACGCACGAACGGTGCCGTGGAGGCAATACCGACTGCTATCATGAGATTGAGCGTGCTCTTTCCCAGTGCAGATACGACCGCAATGGCCATGAGGACGGAAGGAATCGAGGAGAAGATGTCGCAGATACGCATGACGATGTTCTCGAATACGCCTCCGATATAGCCGGCTGCAGAACCCAGTATTACGCCGACGACGAGAGCAATCATGACTGCGACGACGCCGACTGCGAGCGAATAGCGCGCCCCGTAGACGATGCGGGCGAATATGTCGCGTCCGAGTTCATCGGTGCCGCAGATATGCTTTGCCGACGGCCACTGCATTCTCTCTCTTACATTCATTCCGATGACATCCGTATCGTAGTCATAGATGACCGGAGCGAGAAGTGCGCCGACGATGATTATTATGAGAAGTGCCAGTCCTATGAGAGCGCCCTTGTTACGTCTGAGCTGACGCCATGCAAGCGCCATGGTGCTTCTCTTCTTGTAGATTTTGGATGCTCTTGCCTTTGTTTCTGCCATATTCTTTCCCCCTTACTTCGTGTACTGTGCCTTGATACGGGGATCGACGTAGGCATATACGATATCGACAAGGAGGTTGACGATGGTGACGAGCATAGTCGTCATGATCAGCGCTCCCGTTACTGTCGGGATGTCTCTCTGGTCGATTGCATCGACCACGAGTCTTCCGACTCCCGGCCATGCGAATACGGTCTCGGCAAGAACCGAACCTCCGAGGACGTTCGAGAACTGGACACCGAAGATCGTGATGATCGGGATGAGTGCGTTTCTCAGTGCATGGTGCATGACGACCTTCCTCTCGGAGACACCCTTCGCCCTGGCTGTTCTGAGATAGTCCTGTCTCAGGACGTCAAGCATGCTTGAACGTGTCGTTCGGGTAAGGAGTGCCGCAAGTCCCACTCCGACTGTTACGGCCGGAAGGACGACACTGAGTGCGCCTTCGCTTCCGCCGGAGGGGAACCACCCGAGCTTGAGGGAGAAAAGAAGCATCAATAACAGTCCGAGCCAGAAGTTCGGCATCGAAAGACCGATGAGAGCGAGAATCATCGCTATCGTGTCCTTCCAGGAGTTCTGGTTGACAGCCGCGATGATTCCGAGCGGAACCGACATCAGGATGGCGACGACCATCGCAAGGGATGCCAGCCTAAGAGTATTCGGAAGTCTCTGAAGGTACAGCTTCATTACGTCCATCTGGCTTATGTAACTCGTACCGAGATTTCCTCTCAGAAGCTTTCCTATATACCTGAAGTACCTTTCGATGAGGGAGCCGTTGAGACCCATCTCCTCACGCAGGGCGTCAAGTTCCTCCTCTGTGGCATCCGGACCCGCGACCGAATAGACCGGGTCGCCCTCTGCCACGCTCATGATGGCGAAGATGATGAATGCGACCCCGAGGAGTACCGGGATGAGCATTATCAGACGCTTGATTATGTAGCGATGCATATTTTCTCCTTATTGAGATAAACTGAAACGCAGAGTACCGATGAGGTACCCTGCGCGATTATTCACTGGGAACAGATTATTCCGGAAGCGCGATGTATCTGAAGTCGTGCTTTGCATCCGGCTTCCAGACAGCACCTGCAAGCCCCTTCTTGACACCGATGTTGATGTACGATGTGCAGATCGGGATGAGAGGACATACTTCGTCGAGATAGTTCTCGATTTCGTAGTACATCTGTCTTCTTGTCTCAGTGTCTGTCTCGACGAGAGCAGCATCGACCATTGCGTCATATGTGGCATCCTTCATGTTGGGTCTGTTGGATCCGTTCTTGACTCTGACGCCGTCAGCACCTTCTGTCGAACCGCACTGGTTACGGAGCGTGTAGTCTGTTCCGAGGTCATCGGTGAACTGGTAGATGCAGAGTTCGTAGTCGAGAGCCTTGTCGTTGAGCTTGCCCTTGAGAGCAGCCGTCTCCATTTCCTCGAGAACGATGTTGATGCCGATCTGAGCACATGACTGCTGGAAGATGAGAGCCATCGTCTTCTTGAATTCCTTGTCGACCATGATGTGGAATGTCAGCTCGCCTGGCTTGTAGCCGGAGAGAGCAAGTTCTTCCTTGGCCTTGTCGAGGTTGTATTCATATACGTGGATGTCGGGATTGAGACCGAACTGGCCGCGGTTGATGTAGTTGTTGTGAACTGTTCCGAGACCGTCCTTGCCTGCGATGATCATGCTTTCCTTGTCCGTGCAGTAAGCAAGAGCCTTTCTCACGTGTACGTTGTCGAGGCCCGGCTTCTCCATGTTCATCGGGATGTAGAGCATTACGACGTCCGGAGTCTGCACCAGTTCGAGGTTGCTGTCAGCCTGGATTCTGTCGAGGTCTGTCGTGCTCGGGTCGATACATACGTCGATTTCGCCTGTCTGGAGAGCAATGAGTCTTGTCGAAGCTTCCTTGTAGAGCTTGAAGACGATTCTTCTG
Organism: uncultured Spirochaetaceae bacterium; assembly: GCA_964552905.1. Classification (GTDB taxonomy): domain Bacteria; phylum Spirochaetota; class Spirochaetia; order Sphaerochaetales; family Sphaerochaetaceae; genus Ornithospirochaeta. Next base: position 1,833 of record CAZKIT010000128.1, on the reverse strand, counting down.
GTCGGAGCGGCGCCCTTTCTGTAGTTGTCATATCTTACGAACGATACATAGTCGCCGGGAACCCAGTTCTCGAGAGAGAACATGCCGGAACCCATGTAGCAGCCTGTCTTCTCGTCCTTCTCGCATGCAGCCTTGCTGAGAATCGACATGCCTTTGTGAGCCATGAGAGTGATCCAGTCCTGGTTTGCCTTGCTGAGAGTGATCTGGACGTGTGTGTCATCGAGACATACGATTTCGGAGATATCTGCAACCTTCATCTTTGCAAAGGATGATGTCTTGGCCTTTTCGTATGTGTACTTCACGTCTTCGCTCGTGACTCTCGTCCCGTCCGTGAATGTAGCATCCTCGGGGAGTGTGAAGACGAATGTGCAGCCGTCGTCGGAGACTGTCCAGCTCTCTGCGAGTGCCGGGATGACGTCACCTGTATCGGGATCGATGTCGACGAGTGTCTCGTGTGTAAGATAGAATGCCATCATGTTGGCATCAGTATTGGAACCCTGGGGATCGAGTGTTGTGATATCGTTTGCAACACCGATGATGATGGTATCCTTATACTTTACGTTTTCCTGGATTTCAGCTGACTTGACGCTTCCCGTGTCGGTCATCGTGCCTGCTGTCTCGACTGTTGATGTCGTTGTCGATGTACTAGCTGCTTCCTTTCCGCCGCCGCAGAATGCAGACATCAGGACAAGCATCGATAACAGTAAAACGACTGCTGTTTTCTTCATATCCTTATCTCCTTTGTGATGTGTGTTTTTCTTACTTCGAAGTTAACAACAAGTTAATATTACGTTAAAAATGTGTGAAGAACCAACACTATTTTGAGTTTTTTACACCAGCAACCGGGAAGAAAACAAATAAAACAAAGCATGTGTCGGATTTTCTTAAAAGTGCAGTTTCAGCTCGGATAATTTATTTATACGTAAATCTGCAATACCGTCAGAAAAAGAGACGGGTGTCAGAGCCCACAGAGCGGAGCGTATCCAGACGGTCTTCATGCCGAGTCTGTGAGCCGCGGCGATATCGTTGTCGAGTCTGTCGCCGATCATCCATGCCTCGTCTCTTCTGCATCCGGCTTCATTGAGGGCCTTGAGGAAAATGCGCTCGTCCGGTTTTCTGAAGCCGCTCTCGTATGACGGCACGATGACGGAAAAGAAAGGAAGAAGTCCGTAGGAATCGAGTCTTCCCACAGTCCCCTCGGGCTGGTTCGCGACTATGCCGAGTCTGTACCCCCTGTCCTTCAGATATTCCAGAGTATCAAAAGCATCGGGGAACACGCTCTCGTCTTCGCTCGGCCACGGCTTCTCTCTTAGGTGAAAGAAAGCAGCGGCCCCGGAGTTGCCGTCCTTTCCCGAAAGATAGAGTTCCCTCCTCTTCCTGTCAAAATCACTGAAAGGTACACCGCTTCCTTCAAGCATCAGACGTGCATGATGGTCGTAGGCTTTCCTTTCATCAACGAGAGTTGAACCTATATCGAAAAAGAGAGTCGTCATGAGAAAAGCATAACGCATGAAAAAGGAAAAGAGAAATAGCCTGAGAGGCTAACACAGGTATCAGCGCACTCTCTATCATTGAAGCGTAAATCAGGAAACGGAGGTATGATCATGACAGTTGACTATGAAAAGGTATTCAAGGCATTTCAGAAGTACATCGACCGCACATTCTACGAAATGCTGCGATCCGACACGCTCAGAAAGGAGACAGAGGGCTATTATTCGAAGGGGGACAGAACAGCTGCGACCTTCATGGAAAACATTGATGCAAGAAGAAAGATCGTGGAAGGATATTACCTCTCCGGCAGCGTCACGGAAGAGAGATTCCTCGCTGTCTGCT
>CAZKIT010000127.1:0-5334 GCA_964552905.1 uncultured Spirochaetaceae bacterium | reverse complement strand
GTTCAAACATCTTTGTTTCTCCTTAGATTTTCCTTTCAATTGTAAGAGTTTGACACTCGTTTCTCAAGGGGAGAAGAAGAGTCCGTCTACCTTAAAGGGGCAAACTGTGCTACATTTGACACATGAAATACGATGCTCCGGATAAACTGAGAGAGATTGCCGGGATTTTCTCTTCACACTCCTATTCCCTGTATCTTGTCGGCGGAGCCGTCAGGGACTTTCTCCTGGGACGGAAGAACGACGACTATGACCTGACGACGTCGGCGACTCCGGATGAAGTCAAGTCGATGTTCAGGAGAACTATCGATACCGGAATAAAGCACGGCACCGTAACGGTAATATACAAAGGCGAACACTATGAGATAACCACCTTCCGCACCGAAGGCGACTACACGGACTCGCGTCACCCGGACTCCGTCACGTTCGTGCGGTCCCTCGAAGAGGATCTGAAGAGGCGGGACTTCACGATAAACGCCCTCGCTGTGGACATCCTCACCGGCAGTGTCATCGACATGCACGGAGGTATCGAGGATCTCGAGAACAGGACAATCAGGGCAATCGGAGAACCGGAGGAGAGGTTTCATGAAGATGCCCTGAGAATGATGAGGGCATGCCGTTTCTCCTCGAAGCTCGGCTTCACGATTGAGGAGAAGACGCTTTCCGCGATAAAGGATCTGCATCCTGCAATCAGAAAGGTATCCGTCGAGAGAATAAAGGAGGAGATGGACAAGCTTCTTCTCTCTCGCTGTCCCGTACAGGGGCTTGGATATCTGGAGGAGACAGGACTCCTGGGCGAGATAATCCCCGGCCTCAATCTCACTGACACCATTCTCGATGCAGTCGGAAAGGCACAGAAGGAAAAACTTCCCCTCTCCGCATTCTACGCAATACTCTTTTCAGATATGGATGAGGAAAAGGTATCCGGAATACTCTCACACCTCAGATCTTCAAACAGCGAGAAGGAAGATGTCTGTCATATCGTGAGAACGTGGAAATACGATGAAGGGAAGAACACGCCCTATGACGCACGCATCTTCATACATGACAACGGAAAGAAAATACTTCCGTCTCTCTTTGCAGTCAGGAAATCGCTGAGGGCTTTTACTCAGGAGGATGAAAAGTTCATCGCTGCAGTCGAGAATGAAATCGGAAGGAACTCCCCTGTCGAGATAAAGGATCTGGCAGTCAGAGGAACAGATCTCAGGGGCATTGTTCCTCCCGGCCCGGAGGTGGGGAAAGCACTTTCATACCTATTGGAAAAGGTCATCGAGAAGCCCGAATACAACACAAAGGAAAAGCTTCTCGGACTCGTCCGGGAAGCTAATCTCTGTTCTTGACTGTCTCTGTATTGTTCGGTTCCAGCCCCAGATGTATGAGGGCCTCTCTTGCGGCATTCTGCTCCGCATGCTTCTTGCTTTTTCCGGTGGCGGGTCCGTATGTCTTTCCCTCGACCTGGACTGTGACCGAGAATACCTGGTCATGGTCAGGACCCGACTGTGATACGAGAGTATATACCGGAACCCTTCCCCTTCTCTTCTGGTAGAATTCCTGGAGCTTCGTCTTGTAGTCCTTGTAGGCAACCTTGTTTCTCAGAACCTTCTCGATCTGGGATGGAATGAAGGAAAGTATGAACTCTCTCGCTTCCTCAAGACCCTTATCGAGATAGATTGCGGCGATTACGGCCTCCATGGCGTCAGCCTGTATGGCCTTCTTCCTCGCACCTCCCTGGCTCTTCTCGCCTTTGCCGATCAGAAGATAGCGCTCGAACTCCAGACGTGATGCTATCTCGGAGAGGGAGTCTTCGCTGACGACGATCGCCTTTATCTTGGAGAATTCACCCTCATGATAGACGGCATAGTAGTTTTCAAAGAGGTACTGTGCGGTCACCATGTCTAGAACGGCATCACCGAGGAACTCCAGCCTTTCGTTGTTGTCCATGCCGCCCTTTGCCTCGTTGGCATATGAGGTATGCGTGAATGCAAGGTTAAGCAGATCTATATTGTTGAACCGGAGGCTGTTATCCTCCTGAAAACAAATAAGCTCCCTTTCTCTTTCACTGTCAAGAACGGGAGCTTTCAACGGGAACGAAGACAACTTAGTTAAGTTCCTTCATGAGATATCTTACAGAGTCGCCGACCGTCTCGAATCCGTTTGCCTCATCATCGGAGATTGTGACACCTGTTTCTTCCTCGAGAGCATATACGAGATCGTATGTGTCAAGGCTGTCAGCACCGAGATCCTTGCGGAACGATGCATCCATTGTGACCTTATCGGGATTGACTCTGAGCTTTTCTACAACAAGATTTTTAACTTTGTTAAAGATTTCAGCTTCTGTCATCTGATTACTCCTCGTCTTTTGCTACAACAGCCTTACCTGCATAATAGCCGCACTTCGGGCATACACGATGTGCAGGAATAAGGTTGCCGCATGTCTGGCATGTGACAAGGTTCGGAGCCTGAAGCTTCATGTTCGCAGCCTTTCTGGATGCTGCTCTGGACTTGGATGTTTTATACTTAGGAGTTGCCATTTTAAAACCTCTCTATTTTCTTATCTGAATATAACGGTTTGTAAGTCTATCAAAAGAACACACCCTCGTCAACTGAGGGAGACAAACCTTCACTACTATACCGAAAGTTAGCCGTTTATTTCAAGTAGTCAGTGGAATAATTGTCCTCAATACAGGATAATATCCCACATGAAAATACTCAGAGAGATATTTCTCCTCCCCGTGCACCTCTACAGAGCACTCATCAGTCCCTTCAAGGGCGGTCCCTGCTGCCGTTACACGCCCTCGTGCTCGGAGTATTTTCTCACATCTGTCAGACGCTTCGGCATAATAAAAGGCTCGATTGCGGGATGGGCACGCATCCTGAGGTGCCGGCCCCGCTACTTCGGCGGCCCCGATCCCGTTCCCGACGCCTACAGCTGGAAAGCGGTGAAGGACCAGTACATCATCCGTCGTAAACCGAAGGGATTTGACAGGGAAGCGGAAAGAACGAAAAGAGAAAAAGCAGAAACGGAATCATGACTGAAAAGAGCGGCGCCCGAAGACACCGCTCTTATGAAATGCATGAGATGCAGAATCAGAACCTTCTTACAGCACGTACTGCAGCCTTTGTGGAGAGTGTCACGGAGGATGTGACAGCACCGTCCTTTACAGTATAAACATTCTTTTCTGCACCCGTTGCAATCGAACTGGAAAGATGTTCACCCGCAATTCCCTTGACAGCACTGCTCTCTTTGAACATCTCCTGAAGCTCGACCAGAGACGGGAGGAACCAGTCACTGAAACCGCCATAGCTGAAGGATGCACATTCTGCTGCTGCGGAATTCTCATTTCCCTCGAGATAGAGAGTATTGCTGCTTCCGCATCCGAAGTCGGTGTCATTGCTGTATGAACTCAAAGCTGATGAATCACCGAGGATTGAATATGTCTCATCAAAATCACTGAGCGCCGCCTCAAGATATCTCCAGGAGGCAGAAGAATTGGTGTTCACATAGAAGATTCTTCCTCCTGCAGGACCGTTGTCGCCGACGGAGTATGTCAGCCATTCACCCTTCTGTACATAAAGTGTGACATCGCCGTCAACAGTGAACTTCGCCGAATGCGTACTGCCGTCCGTATCCGTGCAGGCTGTTACCTTGTATCCCAGAGCGGCTTCGACATCATACACAGCACCTTCTCCTACAGATTCAGTCTTGAGGACGGCATCTAAGGATTTGGAATCCTTTATTGTAATCGTACATGCCTTTCCCCAGTCAGCCACAAGACTGTAAGTCTTTTTGATCTGTGTATTGAAATCAAAATACGTGGTTGTATCCTTGATGAGCCATCCCTTCAATGCCAAGCCTTCAGGAGCGGAAAGTTGCGGCTTATAGGCAAGCTTACCGTATTCCAGGGTCTGTGTATCCGGATCCTTGACGCTGATGTTTCCCGAGTCGAATGTGACATAACAAGTTATGACCTGCCACTTCGCCTCGAGTGTTATATTCCCGGTTACAGAAGTGGCTTTAAAATCAAATTTCTCACCGCCGAGCGTCCAGTATTCAAACGTGTAACCTTCCCTCTCCGGGTCTTCAGGTGCTGTTGCATAATTTTTATACACGACAGTCTGGCTTACGATGTCGGAGCCTCCCTTCGAATCGAATGTGACCTTGTAGCTGTTGATTTCCCAGACTGCAGTGAGCGTGATGTCAGACTTTACAGGAGTGTCGAAGAGGTAGTCCGAGCCGGAGAGAGTCCAGCCCTTGAAAGTGTATCCCGTCTTTGTCGGATTATCCGGCTTTGTGACTGCTTCGCCGTAATTCACGGTCTTGTCAGCGATTTCAGAACCGCCGTTGGAATCGAACTTCACAGTGAACTGAATCGGCGTATAGGTACCGGTGATGACGCTGGTACCGGTGTAATCATGCTCGATTGGAGTGGTAATGTCGAACGAATCACTGCCGCAGGTCCAGACGATGGTACATCCTTCACGTTCATATGCCTTCTCAAGATACTCCATCGTATTACCATCAAATACTCCGACAGTAAAACTGTAGCGGGAGCCTTCGTCCCCGATTGCATACGTTACGTTGTAACGGGTCTTGTCTTCCCATACAGCACTGACAGATGTATCTGAAGTGACAGTAACCGGCTCGCCCGAGCCCTTCTCGTCTTCTCCGATCTTCCATGCCTTGAACTTCACAGTCTCCTGTGCAGGTACTGTAGGAAGAGTATACGTTCCTCCGTCCCTGACAGTTTCCGTCATTTCGGAGAGGCCATCGATGTTGTAATTGACTGTTACAGTGTAGAGCTTGGTCCACTTTGCGGTTATGGTTCTGTCCCCGGTCACTTCGATACTGTACGGATACTTATGCAGGTCTGTCTCGCCGACATCCCAGCCGTCGAATTCGTATCCTTCTCTTGAGGGAGAGACAGGAAGAGTAAAAGGCTCTCCGTCTCTGACAGTCTGCTTTACTGTGGAATGACCGTAGTCTGTACCGTAAACAACCGTCACAGTATGGTTCACAATCGGAGTCCACTCAGCCTGTATGATGATGTCAGCTTCAACTTTTACAGATGAAGAAGCTTCATGCTTCTCTTCACCTATAGTCCAGCCGGTAAACACATGGTTCTCCTTCTTGGGAGAACCGGGAAGAGTGTAGCTCTCTCCGCTTCTTACCGTCTCGCTGCTGTCGGCGACACCGTCGATATGGTATTTCACAGTGACAGTGCAGAGTTTCGTCCATTTTGCAGTGATTGTCGTTCCGTTCTGGACTGAGGCTGATGACGGGTACTTGTAGAGTGTACCGTTCACAAGCCAGCCGTCGAAGTCGTAGCCGTCCCTCTG
>CAZKIT010000126.1:0-5377 GCA_964552905.1 uncultured Spirochaetaceae bacterium | reverse complement strand
GGTCCACTCCGTATCTACAACAAGACCGTTTTTGATAAGTATATTTGCCATACATTCATTTTAACTGTGTCAATGAATAAACGCAAATGAAGAGTTATATTATTTCTCTCCGTCATTTCTTGTGTAAAACGAAGATTTCATGACAATAACCGACATATACCATCAGAAACGGCTCCGGAATTCTCACTCCGAAGCCGCATCTTCTTTCACTCCGTTACAGGGAAGGCCTTCTCGAGGTATCCGAGATCCAGTTCCCTGTAGAGCGGGAATGCGTCAAGAAGCGCCTTGATCCTCGCCCTGGCATCTTCCCTGACCAACGGTGCAACCCTGGCCTTGTTCTTACTGACTTCTCCCCTGTGCTCACCCTTTGTGAGAACTACGGGTTCGGCCTGGGAGAGAACAGAGACGATGACGGATGCTATCTCATCCATCTCCCTTTCACCCATGCCGAGTGTCGTGACTGCTGCAGTTCCTATTCTGAGGCCCGACGTGTACCATGCACCGTTCTTATCGAATGGAAGAGCGTTTCTGTTCAGTGTTATTCCGCATTCTCTCAGAAGGCTCTCCGCCTGGCGGCCGTTAAGTCCGTACCGGGACACATCAAGAAGCATCAGATGATTGTCGGTTCCTCCAGTGAGCACTGTCGCACCCTTCTTCATGAAGGCGTCTGCAAGATGCGACGAGTTGTCGACTATCTTCCTTGCATATGATCTGAACTCCTCAGTCTCGGCTTCCTTCAGCGCGACAAGCTTTGCAGCCATTACATGAGGAAGCGGCCCCCCGATTACAAGCGGGCATCCCTTGTCGACGCTCTCCCTGAACTCCTCCTTGCAGAGGATGAGACCGCCTCTGGGACCGCGGAGTGTCTTGTGTGTCGTCGTCGTCACCACATCAGCCCATTTCACGGGCTCGTATTCGCCGTCGAAGACCTTGCCTGCGACAAGGCCTGCAAAATGAGCCATGTCAACCATGAAGACTGCACCGACGGAATGTGCTATCTCGCTCATTCTCCTGAAGTTGATTTTCCTCGGGTAAGCCGAATAGCCTGCTAGAAGGATTAGAGGCTTTATCTCCCTGGCCATTCTCTCGATTTCATCGTAGTCGAGGAGCCCTGTCTCCTTGTCCACTGAATAGGAATAGGCATCGAAGAGCTGTGCGGAGATGTTCTGTCTGTAGCCGTGTGTGAGGTGGCCTCCGGAATAGTAGTCCATACCGAGGAGACGCTGGTTATGGAGAATCTCCCTTACCCTGTTCCAGTCCTCTCTCTTCATGTCACTAGGATTCTTCACCCCCATTTCCTCGAGTGTCGGAACCTGCACTTTCGCATTCAGTATCGCCCAGTATGCACAGAGGTTCGCATCGGCCCCGCTGTGCGGCTGTACGTATGCATGGTCTGCGCCGAAAAGACGCTTGGCAGTCTCGACAGCCTCGTTCTCTATGTCGTCAACGTTGTCGCAGCCTGCATAGAACCTGTGATACGGAAAGCCTTCTGAATATTTATCCGTCAGGAGGTTGCCCATGGCAGCCTGGACGGAAAGCGAGCAGTAGTTCTCGCTTGCAATGAGTTTGAGATATGTCCTCTGGTCTCTCAGTTCCTTAACGATCTTTCCCGCAAGGAACGGTGACACTTTCGATACCAGATCAAGCTCGGACAGATAGAATGCCATTTCATCCGTTATCTGGCCGTTGTTTTCCTTAAGATAATCAATGAGTGCGCTCATAATCACCTCCGTAAGTGGTGACAGTCTAATTCAAATCCGGCACTTTATAAATACAGTCAACAGCTGTTCTGCGTTTTGAATCCGCATTCCGGTCACTGTCACCCCGGAAAAGAGATGATATTGTTTTCCGAAATTCCTTGAAAATGCATTTTGCATTCTCGTATAATGATGGAATCAACCCGCAGGAGGGAAAAATGAAAAAAACACTTATCATCGTTCTGGCAGTAGTTGCTGTACTGTCACTTTCAAGCTGTGTATCCGCAAAGCGCGGCCTCGGCGATGCCGGAGTCACAACAAGTCTTGCTCCGAGAGAGTATGAAGAACTCGGAACAATCAACTTCGACGGAACAATCACAAACATCCTCGGATTATTTACTTTCGGAGGAAAGGGCTACGAAGAACTTCTTGCAGCAGCAAGAGAGACTTACCCGGAAGCAGATGCAGTAATCGACATCTACAAGGATTACAAGGCATCATCCATCCTCGGTGTATATAACTCATGGACATATTCCTATTACGGAACTGTCATCAAGTACAAGTAATAGAATCCTGAAATATGAAGGGAAGAAAGACAGAAATGTTTTTCTTCTCTTTTTTTTGGAAGCCGCATTGTCAGGTGCTCGTACCGACGAGATCTGAAGCAGCGCTTCTTCCTCTTCCGTACAATGAAGAAAAGGCAAGGGAAGCCCTCTTGTTTCGTTTCTTGCAGACTCCGCTGCAGAGCCGGATATATGCCAGGAAACAATGATTCAGACGTCACGGGTGTCAATAGTAACATTAATTCACCGCTGTCAGAGGACGGACAATTGACAGTTTCCGTCTCCATGTCTAAACTGTTCAAGGTTTTATTAGGAGAAACGATGGCTAAAGAAGAAGCAATTGAAGTAGAAGGCGTGGTCAAGGAAGCCCTGCCCAACACAACTTTCCGTGTCGAGCTTACAAACAAGCTTGTCATTCTTGCTCACCTCTCGGGGAAGATGAGGAAGCATTACATCCGTATCGTCCCGGGCGATACAGTCAAGGTTGAACTCTCCCCCTATGATCTCACAAAGGGCAGAATCATCTACAGAGAAAGATAATCATCACCTGCATAACGAATGAAACGGACCTTCGGGTCCGTTTTTCATTCGTCTTTCCTTTCCCTGAGTATAACCCACAGGGCACCGCTTCCGCCTTTTGAAAGAGGAGCGGAGCTCGTCTCCTGCACGAGCGGGGATGACGAGAGAACTGAAAGTGCAAGGTCTCTGAGAACGCCTGTCCCGCTTTCGCTGTGAAGTCCCTTGCCTGTGATGACGGAGACCTTTCTCAGTCCGTTCGATGTGCACTCCTCGAGGAAGGAGAGGATCATCTGGCTGCTGTCCGCTTTCGTCTCGCCGTGAAGATCGAGCGTAGCCTGGACATCCATGCGCCTGAGCTCATTTATCGTGAGGGAGCTTTTCTTCTTCCTGCTGTCTCCCTTCTCCTCCATGATTTCGGAGAATGTCTTCTCCCTGGGCTTTTCGGTCTTCTTCTCATAAGTCGAAAGAATCGAAGAGAAGGATTCCCGGGGAGAGTATGCCTCGCTCGCCCTTCTGACTTCCCTGGCTTCTTCCCTTTTCCCCTCTGCCGTTTTCCCGTCCTTTTCCTCTATGACAGGACGGACGAAACTTTCGTTCCTGCCGCCGAGAATCGACCACGAGACATTTGAAGGTACGGTCTCTTCGTTATCGGAAATGAAGAAACTGGGTTCCCCGACCTTCACTTCCTCCTTCTCGACTTTCTCTTCGCCTTTTCTCTCTTCAGCAGCTTCTCTTGCCTTCTTTTCACTGAATGAGGAGAGAATCTCCCCGAAGTCCTTCTTCGGAGCATATGGAGTACTTGCCCTCTTGGACTCCTTTGCTTCCGTCTTTTCCTCTTCCCGTTTCTTTTCTTCTTTTTTCTCTGTCTCAGATGGACGGACGAAACTTTCATTCCTGCCGCCGAGGATTGACCATGAAACATTGGACGGAACCGTTTCCTCATCATCGGAAATGAAGAAACTCGTCTCCTCGACCTTCACATCTTCCTTCGATGATGGAACGGTTTTCTCCTCTTCCTTCTTCCTTTCCTCTTCAGCTTTCCTTACTTTACCGTTTTCGTATTCGCTGAGGATGTCAGAGAATGAAACAGATGAAGAATACTTCGGAGTCGAACGCTTGACTCTCTTCCCGTTCTTCTCCCCGTCAGTCTTCGTCTCTTCCTTCCTGACGAATGAAGGATTTTTTCCGCCGATGACCGACCAGGAGGCATCAGGACTTATCCTTTCGTCATCCGTTTCCTCAAGAAACATGGTGGAGGTACGCAGAGCGTCATTGACTCTGCTCTTGGCTTCGGAAGAGGAGATGTTCTCCTTCTTTTTCTTCACCTCCTCCTTTTCCCTGTAGATACCTTCGTACTGGTTCAGGATATCTCCGAAGCTTTTCGTGGCAGTATACTGAGAACAGTTCTTCGTGACCGTGCTGCTTTTCTCTTTCTTCTTTGCCGTCTTCTTTCCGCCGTTCTCCCATTCGTCGAGAATATCGCCGAATGAAGTGGTGCCCGATGACGTCTTCTTCGGCATGCGGTAGGGATCACCGGTCTTTTCATAGGAGGAAAGAATATCACCGAAGGAAAGGGACGGATTATAGCCGTGGACGATTTCGCCCGGCTTCTTCCTTTCACTCGCTGACGGTGCCTTTTTCTTCTTTTCCTCCTTCTTCTCCTTCAGGACAATGGAGGAAAAGGGATTTTCGGTGTTTCTGGCTTCATCCTTGAGTATTCTCTGGATGTCGGGGCCCTTCTGCTTCTTTCCCACTCTCAGACTTCCCTGATATCGAGTACGGAATCAACAAGAGGCTTGATGGCTTCCCCGAGCTTCTCCTTGTCTATTCCGTTTACCTTCATGATGATTGTCGAATAGCCCATCTCGCTGTCGAGATTCCCGATAGATATTATGTTCGCACCGAGCTCATGAAGTGCTCCGGAGACCGTTGCAACGGCACCGGGTCTGTCCTTTATCGAGAAGGACACCCTGACACCGTAGTGTCTTGTTCCGAAAAGTTCCAGAAGAAGCTTGAACATGTCCGAGCGTGTGACGACGCCGACAAGCTTTCCGTTGTAGTCGACGACGGGGAGAATCGAGACGTCGAGGTCCGCCATCTTGCGCGCAGCCTGCTCGACGGGATCGTCAGTGTAGACAGTGATGACTTCACGGCTCATTATGTCGCCCACCTTCATGAGCGAGAGCTGATGGGCGAACTCCACGATGCTGACTCTTGCATCAGGAGATGCGTTCGTGATGCTCTTTTCAGATACGATGCCGACGAGGCTTCCGTTCCTGTCTACGACGGGAAGACGCTTTACGCCTTCTCTCTTCATGAGTTCACTTGCTTCGAAAACGCCCATGTCCGGAGTACATGTCACGGGATTCGGTGTCATTCTCTTCGATACTGTCATACTTATCTCCTCCCTCCATTTTATGATAAACCTATAAGAAAGAAAAGAAGTCTCTATTGCAGAGATTCCATCTCTTTTTTATAATCACATATGTTCGGGCCCCATGGTTTAATGGATAGAACAAGTCCCTCCTAAGGATTAGATGGCAGTTCGATTCTGCCTGGGACCACTTTACCGCTCCTTTTTCCGGAGCGGTTTTTCAT
>CAZKIT010000125.1:0-5466 GCA_964552905.1 uncultured Spirochaetaceae bacterium | reverse complement strand
GCACAGCCAGAATAACCACGCTCCCTGTAGATAAAGATTGAACTATCACTCCCACAAAAGCGCATAACATTACAGAGATAGAGCGTTAGCAATAAATGTCACATGCAGTCATTAAAACGTATTTATCTGACGTAAAATCGAAGCCGGAAGATGAAACAAAACCAAGGGTTCTGCATTCTAGCCCCGTAATCGCACGGACCTGACTCTCCTCTTCTTCGCACTCTTCCTTCTTCATGGGATTGAGATAGAACTTGCACTCATAGAAGTCATAACCGTCCTTTCTCTTCAGAACTACATCAAACTGGCCGTTACGGTGATTTATCTTGTCATCATACCAGTATGATCCGAAATCCAGGATTCCTTCCAGTTTACCCATATGTGCTTGACGGATAAAATATTCAAGAACAATACCTTCAAAGCGGTAGCTTATAAATGTATCGAGAGAAGGAAGAATATTGTTAGAGAAGAACGTCTTCTCACCGAACTTGGCAATAAGGGAATCATTACCGAAGATGTAGGAGAAATAAAACCGCATGAGATTGTCCTTTATCTCATAGAACTGTTTGCGCCCGTCTCCGGCTCTGTTGATGGGACTTACCTTGCCGATGGTCTCCATATTCATTAGATTCTTCAGCTGCTTGTCCAATAATCCCGAATTCGATTCATTGAGATACGAAAGGATATCACCATATCGTTTCTTACCGTTGGAAAGGCACTCAAGAATCCTCACATCATATATTCTTTGTATCTCCCTGAGCATCACATTCTCGATGTAGTTCCTCAGGATGCTGTCCTGTCCTATCATCAGAATCTCAATATTCTCCTCAACGCTCTTCGAGTAGTCCAGGTTCGAAAGGACGTAAGGAGAGCCCCCGAATACCGAGTATAGCTTGATTTTCTCTCTTTCATCCTTATCGGGATAGAAGAGAGAGGCATCATAGTAATCAAATTCTTCCACCCTCATAATAAGGGTAAAACGGCCGAAAAGAGGATTCTCTTCCTTAAGAAGTTCCTTCATTACCGATATGTATGAACCACAGAGTACTACCTTGACATTGTCGGAAAGGTTATCAATTATGCTCTGGAAAAAAGAATCAAGCTCGTTCTCCTTCGTACTCTCCTTCCAATACTGATATTCATCAATGATGATCAGGATTTTCCTGTTCAGTGATTTCAGAAAGTCGAAGAGATCAAAGATTGTGTTAAAGGTCACCTTGGGCAGGTTGAGAGCAAGTGCGACACTGCGTGTGAAGAGAGAAAAATTACCTTCATACGTGGTTTTCGCACAAAGATGATAGACAAGACTTCCGTCATACTCCTTTGCAGCCTCTCCGAGGAGCGTAGACTTTCCGACACGTCTTTTTCCGTAAACAAGTACAGCTCCCTTTCCTTCCCTGTTGAATTCTCTCCGTAGTTCTTTCAATTCCCTCTCTCTTCCCAGAAACATACTTCCTCCTTACTGAAAACTTATTCAGTGAATTTATTTTCAGTGAATTTAGATTCAGTATAATTAAATTCCCAAGAGAAAGCAACAGAGATCTTGTTTTCGGCTGCAGCCGGCTTTATCCTGGAAACGATATGGCAGCCTTAACCGGAAGAAACAGAAAGAAAACGCAGGAAAGCCGGAAGCTCAGGCTGCTGTCGGCAGCAAGGGGAAAGAATGCTTAAGTCAGGATTATACGAAGAGGTAATATCGAAAGCACTTGCAGAAGAGCTTCAGGACAAGAACGACTGTCAGAGAGATATAAGGGGGATAGACAAATCTGAAGCATCCGGAATTCTTTCCGGCTATCTGACAGCCATCATCTCTAAAGCCCTCGACACCGCCGGAGACAATACGGAGAAGAAGCTCGATATCGTAAACAGACTTGTCGGTGTTCTGAAGGAAGAGACAGGTGATGATGATTTCTCAGGCCTAACCGTCCCCAAGAACGAGGAACTCGTTGCATATATTGAAGACGTACGGGAACCGAGGTTTGTAGGCAAGAATATCGACGCACTTACACGTCCTCTCACCTCCCTGTCACGGACCACACTATTCACCGGCGCTCCGACAGACCCTCAGATGGCAGAAGAACTCAGAAGAGAAATAGTCTATGCTGACAGAATAGACATGCTCGTATCCTTCATAAAATGGAGCGGTCTGAGACAGATTCTCAATGAACTCAGAGCCTTTACGGATAACGGAGGAAAACTGAGAGTAATATCAACATCATACATGGGTGCAACGGATGTGAAGGCAATCGAGGAGCTGTCAAATCTGTCTAATACCGAGATAAAGATAAGCTATGACACGAAGCAGACAAGACTCCACGCAAAGGCATACATATTCCATCGTAACTCAGGCTTCGGTACAGCCTATGTCGGCTCCTCGAATCTCTCGAAAGTTGCAATGTCGAGCGGACTGGAATGGAATCTCAAGATTACACAGAAGGATCTTCCGTCAACATTCGACAAGATAGACGCCACGTTCGTCAGTTACTGGAACAGTGACGAATTCGACAGCTATGACTCCTCATCCTACGAAAGGCTCAGGAATGCGATATCGAGCGAACGCAGTCATGGTTTCCTCCCCGATAGCCAGATCTACACTCTCGATATCAAGCCGTACTACTACCAGGAAGCAATACTCGACAGTCTGGATGCGGAAAGGAAAGTAAGAAACAACTACCGCAATCTCGTGGTTGCCGCAACCGGAACGGGCAAGACTGTCATCTCGGCATTCGATTACAGAAGATTTGCCAGAGAGAATCCTCAGTCTCCCGCAAGACTCCTGTTCGTGGCACACCGTGAGGAGATTCTCCAGCAGAGTCTCAACACATTCCGCCAGGTTCTGAAGGATGCGAATTTCGGAGAGCTCCTTGTCGGGAACAACAGCCCAGACAGTCTTGATCACCTCTTTGTCTCCATCCAGTCGTTCAATTCGAAAGACCTCACTCGAAGAATGGACAGAGACTACTATGACTACATCGTCGTCGACGAATTCCATCATGCAGCAGCGAGAAGCTATCAGACTCTGCTTGACTACTATGAACCGAAGATTCTTCTGGGACTTACAGCCACCCCGGAAAGAATGGACGGTGCAGACATACTCAAGTACTTCAACAACCGTATTGCCGCCGAAATAAGGCTCCCAGAGGCAATAGAACAGAAGCTTTTATGTCCGTTCCAGTACTTCGGAATAGCAGACGGAACAGATCTGAGCAGACTCCGCTGGACAAGAGGAAGCTATGACAAGACGGAGCTTTCGAACCTGTATTCACTGAACCGGGAATCTGCAGAAAAAAGAGCCACGCTTATCGTGGATGCACTCGAGCGGTATCTCACGGATATCAATGAAGTCAAAGGACTGGGGTTCTGTGTCTCCGTTGAACATGCACGCTTCATGGAGGAATTCTTCAACAGAAGCAATATTCCGTCGTTTTCTCTCTCCGGACAGGACAATGACGAAAAGAGAAAGGAAGCAAAACAGAGACTCGTGAGCGGAGAAGTCAGATTCATCTTCGTCGTCGACCTCTACAACGAAGGAGTCGACATTCCGGAGGTGAACACCATCCTCTTTCTCAGACCTACGGAATCACTGACGGTATTTCTGCAGCAGCTCGGACGCGGACTCAGACTTTCAGATGATAAGGAGTGTCTGACAGTTCTCGATTTCATCGGACAGGCAAACGGAAAGTACAACTTTGCGGAGAAATTCAACGCAATATCAAGACACACAGGCAAGAGCTTCAGAAAGGAGATTGAAGAAGATTTCATTCCTGCCCCTGCAGGCTGCTGCATCCAGCTGGAAAAGAAAGCAAGAACAACAATTCTTGATACAGTCAAAGCCTACTACGACAACATCAGAGGTCTGGTAAGACTTGCCTCTTCCTTTGAAGAGGACACAGGAAAGGCTCTGACGCTTTCCTCCTTCCTTGATTACTATCAGTTCGACCCAAGGTACATATATAAGAAGAATACATTCTCCCGCATTCTCGTAAGTGCAGTAAGAATGGACGATTTCAGAGAACCGCTTGAGGAAATGATGCAGAAGGCATTCCAGCGACTTGCTTCAGCCGATTCCCGGAAATGGATTGAATTCGTCCTTTCTGTCATCGAAAAGAAAGATATCGACTTTGATTCTCTCTCCGAACTGAATGAACTGATGCTGAAGATGCTCTATATTACAATATGGAACACAGATACGGTAAACTTCAGAAGCGACAGGGTGAAGAATGACTTTGCGCAGCTTTTCAACAGTCCTGTGCTCCTGTCTGAGTTGAAAGAACTTCTTGAGTACAGATACAGTAAGATTGACTTCGTGGATATAAATGCCGACATCGGCTTTTCATCTCCGCTTGCTGTCCACTGTTCATATACAAAGAATCAGATTCTTGTCGCACTCGGATACGACAAGCCCAACGACATAAGAGAAGGTGTTGTAGAGCTGAAGGAAAAGAAAACAGACGTCTTCTTCGTCACACTGAACAAGTCGGACAAAGAATACTCTCCATCAACCCTGTACAAGGATTACTCTCTCAGCGAGAACCTGTTCCATTGGGAAAGCCAGAACAAGACATCTCCAGAATCAGTTACCGGCCAGAGGTATATCCATCACGCAGAAAGAGGCAATCACATACTTCTCTTCGTAAGGGAGAACAAAGATGATGAATACGGAATTACCGAACTTTATACATTCCTGGGCCCGGTGCAGTATGTAAGTCATGAAGGCAGCAAACCGATGAGCATCATATGGAAGCTCAATGATCCGATTCCGCCGACTTTCATAAGAAAGACCAACAAACTTCTCGCACTGTAAGACTGTTTTGACTATCATGAATGCCATGAAAACAGTAAAGGTGGTGGCAGCTGTCATCAGGAAAGGCAATAAAATCTTCGCAACAGAACGCGGCTACGGGGAATTCAAGGACAAGTGGGAATTCCCGGGCGGAAAGATTGAGAGTGGAGAAAGCGGCCCTGAAGCCCTGAAGAGGGAAATCCGCGAGGAACTCGATACCATTATCGAAGTGGGGGACTACATCGACACTATCGAATACGACTACCCCACCTTCCATCTCTCGATGGAGTGCTACTGGTGTTCTGTAGTTGAAGGTAAGCTCACTCTTCTCGAGCACGAGAATGCCCTCTGGCTCGACAGGGACTCTCTCCTCTCCGTTGAATGGCTACCTGCGGATCTGGTTATCATAGACAAGGTGAGAAAAGGACTTGAAGAGTGAATTCATCATGATAAACGGAGATCCAAAGGAATTCATTGACGGGTTGTATTATGGTGATGAACGGTTTTTCTGTTTGGACAACATCAAATACTTCATCCAGGGATACTATGCGGACGGAAAGCCCATGCTTGAACTCTATATCCTGGAACCTCCAGATAACGACTTTGTATGGAGAGCAGTATCAGAAAATGAGAACTATCCGGTGTCTGAATTCGAGAGTGCGAAGCTTTTCAACGGCAAGACCTTC
>CAZKIT010000124.1:0-5502 GCA_964552905.1 uncultured Spirochaetaceae bacterium | reverse complement strand
CGAATACCCATGTAAGGAGTGCGAACGACCCCACGAAGAATACCGGAACATACCATGTGATCACCCTCTTCACCATCAGGAAGATGCCTCCCGCGATGAGGAGAAGAGCACTGAGCTCTCCGATTGAGCCGCTTGCGAAGCCGAAGAATTCATCGACGACGTACGGATTTATGTTGAGAGCCGTTCCGACTTTCTGGGCAAACTGCGTCATCGGGTAGCCCGATGAGGAGAGAATCTCGTAGGACGAGAGGCCGCCGCCGAGTTCCATCTTGAGTGCCGAGAGCGGAGTCGAACCAGCTGCGAGCTCCACGCTGTTACGGAAGATCCATGGAAGCGTGAATGTCGACATGTGGGACGAGAAGGAATAGAAGACAAAGGCTCTTCCCGCGATGGCGGGGTTCGCCCAGTTGCATCCGAGACCGCCGAATGTCCACTTTACGACTCCGATTGCGAATGCCGACGCGATGACCGGAACGTAGAACGGAACAGTCGATGAGAGGTTCATTCCGACGAGAAGACCCGTGACAAGCGCAGAGCCGTCCATGAGGGTATGTTCCTTGCTTATCAGATTAAGGAGATACTCCGTAAGAAGTGCCGCTCCGATGCTGAGGAGAAGGACCACCACGGCCCTGAAGCCGAACATGATGCATCCCCAGACAGCCGATGGAAGAAGTGCGATTACGACATAGAGCATCGCCTTGTCGGTGCTTATGGTATCGTGAATGTGAGGACTTACCTTAACCTTGATCATTTTGCGTTCCTCCCCAGTTTCTTTCCCATCTTGAATGCCTGAACGAGATTCAGGTGCGACGGACAGGAGTATGCACAGCTTCCGCATTCCTTGCAGTCCATGAGACCGATGTCCATGGCTTCCTTGTAGCGTGCATTGGTTATGAGACGGTACATGTTGTTGGGAGTGAGACCCATCGGACAGTGCTGTGCGCACTTTCCGCAGTGCATGCACGGGAACGACGGATATTCCTTCTGCGGCGGCAGGCACACGAGGCCGTTGTTGCCCTTGACAGTCGGAGAATCCAGGTCCGGCATTCCGAATCCCATCATCGGGCCGCCTGCGATGAACTCACCGCATTTCTCCTCGTCACCGTTGCAGTAGTCGAAGAGCGTCCTGAACGATGTGCCGAACGGAACTATGAGGTTCTTCGGTTCTCTTATGCATTCACCCGACACCGTCACCACTCTCTCTATAAGAGGCTTATGGTAGACGACAGCCTCGAAGAGTGCATTGATTGACGCCGTATTGCAGACGATGCACCCGATGTCCAGAGGAAGCTTTCCGGACGGAATCTCGCGCTTCGTGAGGGCATAGAGAAGCTGCTTCTCGTCTCCCTGCGGGTACTTCATCTTCATGAGTGCGACTTCAAGCGTGAAACCCATGTCGCGGGCGGTCTTCTCGAGAAGAAGGGCTGCGTCCTCCTTGTTCTCCTCGACTGCGATGATTATGTTCTCGGGTTTGAGAATCTTCGCCGCAATCATCGTGCCTTCGATTATGGCCTCCGGCCTTTCCATCATGAGACGGTAGTCACATGTGAGGTACGGCTCGCACTCGACGGCATTGATCACAAGATACTCGACTCTGCGTCCGTTGACAGCGAACTTCACGGATGTCGGGAATGTGGCTCCGCCCATTCCGACGATGCCGTTCTCCTTCACGAGGGTGCTGAGTTCCTCGGCACTCTGGTTCTTCCAGTCATATCTCCTCGTAAAGAGCTCGGGCTGCTCCTCATCGGGAGTGATCACGACAGCGTCACATACGGCGCCCGTTGCAAGAGTCGTCTTTCTGATTTCCTTCACAACTCCGCTTACAGGTGAATGGACAGAAGCCGAGACGAACGATGCGGGAGCGGCGATGAGCTGTCCCTTCTCCACTCTGTCGCCCTTGCTTACGACAGACTGGGCCGGTGCACCTATATGCTGCGAGAGTGCAACCACCAGTTCGGACGGAATCGGAAGACGCTCAATGGCTTTTCCCTTTGACAGGGATTTTTTATCGGAGGGATGAATTCCTCTCTTAAATGTAGCTCCTCTTAACACTACATCCTCCTTTTTTTGTTCAACTCTTTAATGCTATCCCAACAAACGCCAAAACGCAAATTCGAAAAGTTTTACGATAAACTTTTATTGGTTAAAGCTTTTCTTTCCACCAAAAGGAGTTACAGAGGAAGTATTTCGCTAATTCTTTATTTATAAAGAAATAACTTTATAATTTTGCAATCTTTCCCGCATTTTACGCCCACGTGTGCTTCGTTTTTCATCAAAATCACAAGAAAGTTGAAAAGTTGCTTTGTAACACATTTACTGTTTTGTAACATAACTATGTTACATTACAAACCGGGCAAGACAAAGGAACAGGTTCTCCGGAAAATCAGGGAACATTACATACCCTGATTTTCCAGGAGTATGTATCAGTACCGGAGTCTTCCTTCAACGAGCATCCTGTCGAAGAGCTCCCTTGCCTTACTTACAGGTATGGAGACAAGCGGATCCATGAGGAACGCCTCGAAGAGAAGCTCGTCGTTGTTCTCCCAGATTGCGTCGAGCGCTATCTGCTGCTCGTCGGAGATTCTCCTTATGAGGTTCTGGACGGCAAGCGGCGGGTCCTGTGATACTATCGGAGAGACAGAGTCGCGTGATATGAGTCCGAGGCTCTCGACGATTCTTCCCTTCGGAAGGTATGTGATCTGACCTTCGTTGGGTCTGTTCATGTTTGTCTTGAGATTTCCCTCCCCGAGGAGTGCCATCATTATGTCGACACCCTCCTCTCCGCTCGGCGTTGCCCTGAGCTCTTCGTCGGTGAATACCTTCGCCTTCTTCTCCGCTGCCGTCTTCAGTCTCCACGAATAGGGCGTTCTTATTACACCGAGAGAATTGAGATACTTCTCGTCCGAGAGGAACCAGGGAACGAATTCACTCAGGTGCCTGTCTCCCGCGGCACCGAGTACTCCGAAGCGTCTCATGAACTCGAATGCGACAAGATTGTCGCTTTCGAACCACTTCTCCTTCTTTGTCCTCTCGAGTGCGACAGCCGTATGATCGGAGAATGTCCGGGGATCCTCTGCAATTCTCTTCACCGTTTTCATGAGGTCATGGCCCTGCCACCATGCAGATGTGATAAACGTGAAGTGGTTGACCCCCGTGATGTCGACCCTGAGGTCACGGCGCGAGGGAAGTACGCCGTACTCCTTCTCGCAGAGGCGGCAGAGCATGTCCTCGGTATGGAATACCTCGTGGCAGCATCCGAATGCCTTGATCGCGGGAAAGGCACGGTAGAGTGCGGCGGTGCAGAGCGTCATCGGGTTCGTGTAGTTGATTACCCATGCATCGGGACATACCTTCTTTATAGCCCTTGCGAAGTCGAAGAAGAGCGGAAGTGCACGCTTTGCCCTTATGAGTCCTCCCGGCCCTGTGGTGTCGCCGACAGTCTCGAGTATCCCGTACTCCTCGGGAAGACAGAGGTCGGCCCACCTGCACTCGGTCTTTCCTGGTTCTATGGCGATGAGAACGAGCTCGGCTCCCTCGAGCGCCTTCTCGAGATTGTCTTCGGCAATATACTCGAAGCGTCCCTCGTCCCCGTTTATCTTCAGCATCCGCTCTCCGACGGAGACGTTGTTGAGGGCAGCCTCATGATCGATGTCGTGAAGGACGACGGTCCCTTCCACTTTTCTGTTGAGCGTAAGGTCCTTCATGAAATTTATGGCCCAGAGGCGGCTTCCGCCTCCTATTATGCATATACGTGTTCTGTGCATATCTTTCTCCCTGCCTCCATTTTCCATCCAATGGAAGAATAAGTCCATTCATTATTCCTACGCTTTCTTCTCCATAACGGGAAGCAGAACAATATAAACGGAAATTATCAGAAAGAGAGGTGACGGGTATAATCCGGGAAATATAACGAAACGGTTTTAACTCATATATTTTCTTTTAGTATAAAAAATTAAATAACATACTCATCAATATAAACCATGCTTATCAATTTTGATAAAAATAAAGTATTTCCTTTTTCACTGTTGGAAATCTAAAATACAGATGTACAAAAAAAGGGGAATTCGAACATGATGACAGAATCAGGGGGCACTGCTGTACAACACCCGGCCCTGCCTGCAGAGGATGTGAGGGTATGGTAAGTTTCACACTCAGGGCTCTCCAGCAGGCAAGAAAGGCAGATTTCGAAACTCTGAGTGCAGAACTCAGGGAATGTGCCGCGGCAGATAAGGCCGGGGAAAAATCATCAGAAATAATCAAGGAGTTTCTCAGGGATGAGGATTTCCACATAACCGAATACGGTGATTCCCTCGGCGGAGCCTTCACTGCCGAATGGGGGGAAGGAAGCCCCGTGATAGGATTCCTCGCCGAGTTCAACTGCCACCCCGATGCTGAAGACGGAGCTGATTACCGCGGCTCGGGACGAGACATTCACACCTCCGCGGTCATGGAGGCGGCAGTCCTCACTGCGGAGAATCTCAAGAGAAACGACAGCGAGGGAACCGTGGTTCTCTATTTCTGTCCATCCTCTGCAAACGAGACCGAAAAGACCCTGATGGCAGATGAAGGACTCTTCGACACAGCCGACATCGCCCTCTCCTGGCAGCCCTACACTGAAAGCGGGATTATAGGGAGAATACCCGCCGGTGCCGAGGTGACATACACATTCGAAACGGAAGAGAGCGCAGAGGAGTTCTCGCTTCTTACCGGTGAAATATCGGAAAAAGCGGGAGACACGGGAAGCATAATCCCCGATATTTCATCTTCAGCTGTCACATGCTACGTAACCGCAGTCACTGTTCCGCTCGCAAAGAGGATTCTCTCTGTCCTGAGCTCTGAGGCGGAACGCATCGCCAGGGGACGGGAAGAGAACGTCAGCACGATGCTCGTCAAAGCGTGTTCCAACATGATTGTCAACAATACGCTTTCATCCGTCATGCGCTCCAATGCGGGAGCCCTCTTCCCCATTTCCTACAGCAGGGACGAGCTCAGCAGCACAACCGGAAACACATCGCCGGACGGAGTTCCCGCTGTCAGTACATCACTCAAGGAGGATTACATAACCCTCACGAGTCCGAAGGACCTCGGATCCGTCAGCCGGGTCCTTCCGACAGCGAGCATCGCTGTCGCCTGCTATACGCCGCTTGTCGAGATGGACACTGCAAAGACTGCTGTACAGAGCGGCTCGAATGCAGCCATTAAAGGCATGCACACGGCCTCCGCCGTCATGGCAGCAACTGCAATCGACGTCGTCATGGATCCTTCCATCCTCGAAAAGGCGATTGAGGACCTCAGATGGGAGCTCGGACTGGAGAAGACTGAGGACAGGGGGAAAATCATCTGAGGCTTACTTCTTCCTTGAAGACGAAAGAAGATAGAGCGGAATCGAGACAAGCTGTGAAGCGACGGACAGCACGACCATCGCCGTGATGTTCGTTTCATAGAGCACACCGAGAATCCAGGAGCCGAGGAACCAGAATATTCCGAACGAGCACTCGAATA
>CAZKIT010000123.1:0-5550 GCA_964552905.1 uncultured Spirochaetaceae bacterium | reverse complement strand
CCATTGTAATTTGATTTCGCAAGACATTCCTTCGCTTTTTCGACGTCGTACGGATAATACTCCTCGTCAATCCACTTCTTGAGATAGCCCATTGCATATGTGGAAGCAGAGTCATGCATGACCTCGCCGTAGCCTTCGAGAACCGCACTGATCATAAGGTCGTTGTCGAGACAGTAGCAGATGGCCTGTCTTAGGTACTTGTCATCCGCGACAGCCTTTCCCTCCGCTCCGGAGAAATAAATCTGCCAGCCGTTCTTTGACGCGCCTTCCTGGAGTGTATAATCCGGATCATCGTCGAACTGGACAGCCGTCGATGCCGCGAACTGTGTAGCGAAATCAACGACACCTGTCTCGAGGGCGATACCGAGCTGTGCGGCTTCAGGAATCGTATGGAGCGTGACCTTGTCCGCATTCGCCTGAAGCTGCGGAGGAAGAAGCTCGCTCTTCTGCCAGTAATCATCTCTCTTCACGAGTTCGCATGTTGATCCCGAAACAAATGATGTGACTTTGTAGGGAGAAGTCGAGACACAGCTGTCTACGAAATCGTCACCCTTCTCCTCATAAGCCTTCTGGCTTACGACGAACGCATCCGTCATGAATGTCTCGAATACGCCGACGAGCGTATTATTGAACGTTACCTTGACTGTATAGTCATCAATCACCTCTGCTGATTCGACATATTTGAAATTAGGCTTGAGGGCCTTCGCCTTGGCCTCGTTGATGAACCATACGATATCCGATGATGTGATGTGGTTGCCTTCGCTGTCATACACATAATCATAGATTGTAATTGTATATGTGACACCGTTATCCTCGGTATTCCATTCCTTCGCAGCCCATGGAACAAGAGTATTATCAGCGCCGATATATCCGAGGGACTCGAATATGATAGTCTGCCATTCCGGCAGGTTGTTTCCGATATTGGATCTGAACGGAGAAAGTGTCTCCCATCCCATGGAGTTGCCGACGTTGATTTCGACAGGCTCCTTCTTCTCTTCCTTTACTTCTGTCGACGTTTCGGTCGTGTTTGCAGCCGGAGACGAAGACTCTGATGTTCCGCTCTTCTTGCTGCAGCCGGTGAAGGCAAAGAGCAGAATGAGGACGAAAGCCATGATAATCCCGATTTTTTTCATATAAGTGCTCCCTTCTTCTATTATTTAATTAATTTTTTTAATTATTAAGCATAACCAGAGTACCACACCTCCGGAACAATGCAAGCTTTATTTTGTTATTATATTTCAGCCGTGTGATTAATTCCGATACAGAACATTCCATTCCGGACGTTTTTAATGATATAACCCCGGTCAGACTATACATCTCCGGGGTGTTTTCGTACGTTAAGTCAGATATCACCACTTCACTTCGGGAGCTTTCATCCTGCTTGAAACCATCTCCTCAGGATAATGGCGCGCACAATCGGGGGCATGCCATCTCTCATCGCTGTCGAAAGAACAGCGCATTGTGATGGCAAGGTTGCCGGCCTCTCTCTCCGCATTCTTTCTTATCTCGTCATAGGATGCACATTTAGAGGAGAGGAATTCCCTGCACTTCATAGCAAATTCCGGCATCAACGATATGATGTTGTTTCCTTCTTCTGGATCCTTCGCCGTGTCAAATACACTGTCTTCGTCAAGACCGTGATAATGAACGAACTTGTAGTTCTTCCATTTGACCATCTGGGCATAGGAAACCTTCCCCGTCTTCCGGTCGGCTGTTCCTCCCAGTTCCGATATCACCATCCTGTCCGTATCGTCTTCACCGCCTCTTACCTGTCTTGCAAAGCTGACACCGTCCGTGTCAGGAGCAACAGGAGCTCCGGTAAGCTCACAGAGCGTCGGCCCGAGATCCATGAGCGATGTCGCTCCGCAGTACCTGCGGCCTTCCGCGACACCGGAGCCTGTGAAAATCATCGGCGTATGTGCAGATTCCTCGAAGAACGTGTTCTTGCCGTAGAGACCGCGGCGTCCGATATGGTCTCCGTGATCGGAAGCATAGATGAAGATTCCCTCGTGTCCGGTTCTCTTCAGGTACTCTTGGAATGCGTCGTATACTCTGCCGACTTCACTGTCCGTGAACTCAACCATTGCATAGTATGCGGCACGCACAGCCCTTACGACGTCTTTATCCTTATCCTGGAAAATTGACGAATAGAACTGAGGAAGAGGAAGATCAACGTCATCAAGGCTTTCTTCTCCCAGTTTCTCATAGTAATAGTCATAAAGTTTCTTCGGAGCAACGTACGGATGATGCGGAGCATATGTTCCAACGCAGAGGAACTGGGGCTTTTCATAACTGTCCTTAAGATAATCGAGAGCCGTCTCGACGACATATCTGTCGAATTCAAGAGTCGGAGAATCTCCGGCTCCGATAATCGAGATGCACGCAGGACCTCCGGTGGGAGTATTGAGGTGAACACCCCTCTCCTTTTTAAAGGCCTCTGTCGGGCGGTTCGTGAAAATCGGGGTGATGTCTCCCGCGATTCTGCGTGAAAATCCGTGTCTCTGGTCCGGACCGACGAAATGCATTCTGCCACACAAGACAGTCTCATAACCTATCGAGTTGAGGCTGTGGGTGAATGTCGCCCTTTCGGAGGAAAGAACGCTGAAGTTGCCCATGACACCGCACTTCGACGAGAGCTGTCCGGACATGAGGGACATGCGGGCGGGAACACAGAGGGGATAGGATGTGTAGTTGTTGTCGAATACGACACCAGAGCGTGCAATCCTGTCGAGGTTCGGTGTTCTTACGATGGTATTTCCGGCATATCCCTGCTGAAGATACGAATGCTGGTCCGAAAGAAAGAGACAGATGTCAGTCATGTCAGTTAACCTCTCTCACCCTGCAACATCTGACGAAGTGGCCCGGTTCTACCTCTTCCTGTACCTGCGGTTCAAGACACTTCTCCGTTGCAAACTTGCAACGTGCTGCGAATCTGCATCCCGGCTTTGGATTAATCGGGGATGTGAGCTCTCCCTTGAGAATCTCCCTCTTGAGAGGATGATCGATATCCGTCGAGGGGATTGCGGAGAGAAGCGCATGCGTATACGGATGCAGAGGCATCTTGAAGAGTTCCTTGCTCGGGCACTTCTCGACTACCTGTCCGAGGTACATGACGCAGATTTCATCCGAAATGTGACGAACGACGGACATATCATGTGTAACGAACATATACGTGAGGTTCCTGTCTATCTGAAGCTTCTTGAGAAGATTCAGAACCTGAGCCTGAATCGATACGTCGAGGGCGGAAACAGGCTCGTCACAGACAACGAACTTCGGGCCGAGGGCAAGAGCACGGGCGATGCCGACTCTCTGTCTTCTTCCTCCGTCGAGTTCGTGGGGATATGCTCCTTTGAGCCTCTCGTCGATTCCGACGAGATCCATGAGTTCGTCAGTCTTCTCCTCGACTTCGGCACGTGAATAGCGGTGTGAAACCATCAGGGGTTCCTTTACTGTATCGCGGATTGACTTCTTGGGGTCAATCGACGAATACGGGTCCTGGAAGATGATCTGCATCTGCTCTCTGACTCTTCTCAGTTCCTTTCCCTTCACGTCAGAGATATCCTCGCCTTCAAGGTAAATCTTTCCATCAGTCTTCTCGAGAAGGTGGATTATCGTTCTTCCGAGCGTGGACTTTCCGCATCCGGATTCTCCTACGATACCGACGGTATGTCCTTTCTGAATGGACATGGTGACGTCATCCACAGCATGCAGAAGACCATGTGATGTACTGAAATATTTCTTGAGTCCTTCGACTCTTACCATTGGTTCATCCATAATCACTTACCCTCCTTCTCATGAACGGTTTTCATGTTTATGCAGGCACATTCGTGTCCGTCCGGTGTTTCTGTTGTCGGGATATCATTTTTGAAGCAGTCATCCGTTGCATATTTGCACCTCGGGGCAAACGGGCATCCGGCCATGACAACCGTCGGATCCGGCGGAAGTCCCTCAATCGGGTGCAGCCATTCATCATCTCCCGCCATATCGGGGATAGCGCCGAAAAGCCCCAGGGTATACGGATGCGAAGGGTGATGGAACACCTGTTCCTTCGTACCGTACTCGACGATGCGTCCGGCATAGATGATTGCGACTTCGTCACAGACCTGTGCAACAACGCCGAGGTCATGCGTGATGAGAAGCATTGATGTATTGTATCTGTTTCTGAGATCGGCGATGAGATCGAGAACCTGCGCCTGTATTGTTACATCGAGGGCTGTAGTCGGCTCGTCGGCGAGAAGAACCTGAGGATTGCAGGCAAGTGCCATTGCAATGACAATTCGCTGTTTCATGCCGCCGGAGAACTGATGAGGGTACTCGGAATATCTGTCATCCGTGATACCTACCATTCTCAGCATTTCCTTCGCCCTTTCAGCACACTTCTCCTTCGAAAGGTCGCTGTGAAGCTTGACGACTTCAGCAACCTGATCACCGACTCTCTCTACAGGGTTTAAGGCTGTCATAGGGTCCTGGAATATCATCGATATCTCATTACCCCTGATTTTTCTCATCTCACCTTCCTTCTTCTTCAGAAGGTCATCTCCGTCAAGGATGATTTCACCTTCGACGATTCTCGCACCGACATCAGGGAGAATGCGGAGGATTGACTTGGCGATGGTTGTCTTTCCCGCTCCCGTCTCTCCGACGAGGCCGAGTGTCTTACCCTTTCCGAGCTTCAGATTGACTCCGTTCACGGCATGGACGACAGTCTTTCCGGAGAAGTATTCAACGCGAAGATTCTTTATGGTAAGGAAATCCTTGTTTTCTATGTTTTCGCTCATCTCTCTTCTCCTTATTTCTTGAGTTTCGGATCCATTGCGTCACGCACACCGTCTCCGAGCATGTTGACAGCAAGAACAGTGATGGCAATTGCAAGACCGGGGAAGATGACCATATGTGGAGACTTTCTGATGTAGGCTCTTGCACTTGAAAGCATTGCACCCCAGTCGGGGATTGGAGGCTGGATTCCCAGTCCGATGAAGGAGAGGGATGCTGCCTGCGTGATAGTTCCAGAAATACCCATCGTGAAGCTTACGATGTTCGCACTGATTGAGTTCGGAACAAGGTGCTTGAAGATTATTCTTGCAGGAGAACAGTTGATTGAGTATGCAGCCTCGATGTACTCGGCCTGTCTCTGCTTGAGCATGTTCGCCCTGAGCATTCTCGCTGCTCCCGGGATGCCTCCGACGGAGAGGGCAAGAATTGTGTTGAAATAGCCCGAGCCGAGAACGGCTGAAAGAACGATAACAAGAAGCATGCCCGGAAGAGACTGGATGACATCGAGAATTCTCATGATGATGTTGTCTACCTTTCCGCCTGCAAAGCCCGCGATGGCACCGATGCAGATACCGATTACGGAGCTTATCGTCGTTGCTATTATACCCATCGAGAGCGAATAGCGTGCGCCGACGATGACACGGGAGAAGATATCTCTTCCGATTTCATCCGTTCCGAAGATATGAGCCTTCGAAGGTCCCTGGCGCAGTGCCGTAGAGTCTATTTCCTGGTAGCCGTACGGAGCGATGTACGGAGCAAGAATCGCGACTATGATTT
>CAZKIT010000122.1:0-5564 GCA_964552905.1 uncultured Spirochaetaceae bacterium | reverse complement strand
GCTGCTGCTCCAGTTGCTGTTGCTCCAGTTGCCGTTGAAACTGTTTCTGCTCCTGCTTCTGCTTTCGGAATCAGGAACTATTCAATCGCCGGATCAGCCAACTTCGCTTACAATGCAGCCGGATTCGGAATCAGTGCAAAGGGATTCAACATGGGATTCGGCCTCAGATTCGAAATGGCAATCCATGAGAAGATCTCCGTCGGAGCAAAGATGGCATACAACTTCCTTTTCGGCTACATCCAGGCGGATGCATTCGGCAAATATGACATCACACGTATTGATAACGGTGATATCTATGCTCTTCTTGCTCTCGGAACGGATTACACGCTCAAGGCGAAAAAGTTCAGCTTCGTCGCTGAAATCGGTGCCGGATACGAATATCATTTCACAGAGCACATTACGGCATTCGCTGAAATCAGCACCCAGTACTCGGTAATACGCCGTTTCGACATCAACGGAAACATCGGTGCCAGATACATATTCTGATTCCAGTCATCATATACCATCAGGGCTGCGGGAAACTGCAGCCCTTTCTCGTCCGGATTTGAGCACAGTATCTTCACTGCCTGAACAAAACCGCCTGGTCGCCGATTTCTGATATGAGTCTCTGACAAGGTGCTGAGTTTCGGGTGGCACGCCTGACTTCACGGTCCTTCTACAGGGCAGGAAGTAACAGGAGCGGACTTTCCGTCCTCTCCGAAAATATGTTATAGAAATAACATTTAATAAATAAAAATAACATATTGACTATTTTCTAACAGCTCGATATATTACCATCAACCTACTTGTAACTTTAACCTTTTCGGGAGACTGACATGAAAAAACTTATCACCGTTTCAATCGCTTTGATCATGACGCTTGCTCTTTTCGCAGGCGGAAACCAGGAAACAGCAGCTTCCTCATCAAATACACTCCGTGTCGCAATGGAATGCGGCTACGCACCATATAACTGGACGCAGACAACGGATGCCAACGGCGCCGTCAGAATCAGCGGAAGCAAGGACTACGCCTACGGCTACGACGTAATGATGGCCAAATACATCGCAGAGTATCTCGGGATGGAGCTCGAGATCGTCAAGCTCGACTGGGAATCCCTTGTCCCTGCAGTACAGTCAGGCACGGTCGACTGTGTGATTGCAGGCCAGTCAATCACATCCGACAGACTCCAGATGGTCGATTTCACCCAGCCTTATTACTATGCTTCAATCATCTGCCTCGTGAACAGCGACAATAAGTATGCATCTGCAGAGGGTGTCAGCGACCTCAAGGGAGCCGTGTGCACGAGCCAGCAGAATACGATATGGTATGATGTCTGCCTTCCGCAGATCGAGGATGCGGACATCCTCGCAGCCCAGGAAAGCGCACCGGCAATGCTTGTTGCACTTGCTTCCGGCAGAGTCGACGTAGTGTGCACGGACATGCCGACGGGTCAGGCGGCACTGGTTGCCTACCCGCAGTTCAAGCTCCTCGATTTCTCTTCCAGCGATGATGACTTCAAGGTAAGCGAAGAAGAAATCAACATCGGAATATCGGTATCGAAGAACAACCCCGATCTCACGGCCAGGATCAACGAAGCGCTGAGCACTCTGACAGTTGAAGATTACAACAGAATGATGGACGAAGCCATTTCCGTTCAGCCGCTTTCTCTGTAAGGTACAGCAATGACAATTTCACAGATGAATTTCTTCCAGAGGATGTGGTACATCCTCCAGAGATACAGCCTGTCACTTCTCGAAGGAGCGGCTACGACCATGGTCATCGCCATAGTCTGTACGCTCCTGGGATGCGTGATAGGCTTTGCAGTAGGACTCGTGCAGACGACAGAGCCGAAGAAGAACGCGTCGAAGTTCTCACGCGCCGTTCTCCGCGTCGTCAAGTGGATACTCACCGCCTATGTCGAAATCTTCCGCGGAACCCCGATGATGCTCCAGGCGGCATTCATCTACTACGGAACGGCGCAGCTCTTCCACGTCAATCTAGGGATGTGGAGTGCAGCCATCCTCATAGTCTCCATCAACACCGGTGCATACATGGCTGAAACGGTAAGAGGAGGAATCCTCTCCGTGGAGAAAGGACAGACAGAAGGCGCAAGGGCAATCGGCATGAGCCACTTCCAGACGATGACTCTTGTGGTACTGCCGCAGGCACTGAGGAACGTCATGCCCCAGATCGGCAACAACCTCATCATCAACATCAAGGATACATGCGTACTCTCCATCATCGGAACAGTCGAGCTCTTCTTCACGTTCAAGAGCATATCGGGTGCACTCTACACCTACTTCGAAGCGGCAACGGTTACCATGATCATCTACTTCATACTCACATTCACATGCTCGCGTATCCTCAGATGGGCTGAAAGCAGGATGGACGGACCTGCGAACTTCGACCTTGCAACGACAGATACTCTCGCATTCACTTCGGGACTCACGTCCTACAACCAGAAGACTGGAGGAACACACTGATGGAAACACTCTTGAAGGTAGAACATCTCGTGAAGACGTTCGGGACGAACGAGGTTCTGAAGGATATAGACTTCACAGTCGAAAAGGGAGATGTTATAAGCATCATCGGCAGCTCCGGAAGCGGAAAGAGTACACTCCTGAGGTGCATCAACATGCTCGAGGATGCCACGGCGGGAAAGATAATCTATGACGGAAAGAACGTACTCGACGGAGAGATCAACGAGGATGCATACCGCACGAAGGTCGGGATGGTATTCCAGTCATTCAATCTCTTCAACAACTACAACGTTCTCCAGAACTGCACCATCGGCCAGGTGAAGGTGCTGAAGAGAAGCAAGGAAGAGGCAAGAGCCGTTGCACACGATTACCTCAGGAAGGTCGGAATGGAAGAATACATAAACGCAAAGCCGAGGCAGCTCTCGGGCGGCCAGAAGCAGCGTGTTGCAATAGCACGTGCTCTTGCGATGAATCCGGAGATACTTCTCTTCGACGAGCCGACATCCGCACTCGATCCGGAAATGGTCGGAGAGGTGCTCGACGTAATGAAGAAGCTTGCCAGGAGCGGCATGACGATGATCGTCGTCACGCACGAGATGTCGTTTGCGCGTGATGTCTCGTCCCGTGTGCTCTTCATGGCGGACGGAAGAATCGAGGAGGACGGAAGTCCCGAGGAGATTTTCAACTCTCCGAAGAGCGAAAGGACAAAGGAATTCCTTTCAAGATTCCTCTCAGGCAACTGAGAATGAAATGAGGCCGCCGGGCCTCATTTCCTTTCATCTCACCGATGCGTTTCGGCTTCGTCGTCCACTGTCTTCTCCAGATTTTCCACCGCACTCCGGTTTCTGCCCTTTCTTCCTTTCCTCCTGACCTTCGGCCCGTGTGCCTGGGCGACAATGAGAAGCACGGTCGCAATGATGAATGTGCCACCGACGACGAGGGCTGTCCAGAAAAGCGTTGTGCCGATGCCCTGTTCGTCAGCCTTCTGGAAGCTGTACGGACCATCGAGTACTCCGACTCCGTTCAGGATGACGATCACAGCGTTGTATAGAACCCCCGGAAGGGTTGCAAGGAGAGTCTCCCTCTTTCCGAAGTCGCTGTAGTCACCCAGGTACGTGAACGAGAAATATGCAAGAACCGGACAGATGATGCACTCAAGAAGATTCACACTCTCGAAATAGGGAATGAAATCAAAGCCGGTCATTGGAAAGGCAATCAAAACTGCGACAACGAATGTGAGCGACGATGCCGTGACAGCCATGTACCTGAAGAGTCTGAAACCGTAGTACGCCCTCGCCTTTGTTCCACAGAGCTCGGCTATGCATCCGGCTATGAGAATCCAGGATGAAAGAAACAGGGAGAAGTTGGCGTAGTTGGGATACTCCAGAAGGTATGCGAGGTCGAATCCCGTGCCGCGTCTGAACATCAGGACATAGCAGAGATAGCTTTCACAGAGAACAAGAACCAGATTGACTGCAAGCCAATGGATTTTCTTACTGTCCGCTGTCATTTCTCTCCTCATACCGTACCAGTTTAATCCGCGAAAAGATAATTTCATACTCATTACTTCTTTTTTTACAAACAGACACGGCAAATAAAAATGGACTCCGGAGAGTCCACCTTATGATTCTGCTCAAAATCAATAAGCCTTCGAAGAACGAGCCTTCTTGTTCTTGAGCATCTGCTTGCGAGCCATAGCCTTGTCCTTGCGGTGCTGGATAGCGGATGGCTTCTCGAAGTATCTGCGCATCTTGTAATCTCTGATGACGCCTTCCTTCTCGACCATTCTCTTGAAACGCTTGATAGCTTTCTCGAGTGGTTCTGTTTCTTCAATCTTGACGAATGCCATAATATCTCACCTCCTCTGCCCGTAGGCTCAAGAATCGAACGTACTATATCAGAAGGAAAAAGCTTTGTCACTACCCTGCATCCCCGTTTTTCGCATCTTCTGAAACCATTGCATCCGTTTCTGGAAGGCGGGGACATTTTCATCGGCTGGATGATCTTTATCTGAAAAATGCAGTTCTTCACACAAAAAAGACGAATGCACGGGTATTCAAAGAAAAGTGGAAATAAACTATTCTCAAGTTATGTTAAACATCGGTTTCAGAGCACATGACTTCGGTCAGTTTTCATCAGTAGAGGAACTCGGAGCAACAATCGAGTCGTATTATCCCCAGTCAATCATCCAGCTTGCACTCAACAAGGTAGTGCCTTCTGCAAGAAAGTGGAATGAATGGGATGAGGAGTATATTTCAGGAGTAAGGGAGACACTCTCATCCCACGGCGTCAAAGTCGCTGTCGTCGGCTGCTACATCAACCCGATACACCCCGATGAGGAGAAGAGAAAGAGCGAGATAAGGAGGTTCATCAAGGGCCTTGAACTCAACAGGGCATTCGGATGCAGGGTTGTTGCAACGGAGACGGGAACAGTCAACCCCAAGGGAGGCTACTCCATCCACACAAGTGATCCGAAGAACCTTGAAATATTCTATTCCTCCCTTTCCGAAATGGTCGAGGCTGCGGAGAAGTATGACGCATACTGCACCATCGAAGCCGTCAACCATACGCATACGATGACAAGCGTCGAGAGGATGGCCCAGATGATCGAGAAGTTCCCATCATCCCACCTCAAGGTTCTCTTCGACCCCGTCAATCTTGTTCCTTACGCGGGAATAAAGGAGAAGGACGGAAGCGAGAGGGAGTTCCCGTCGCCCGAAGCACAGAAGGCCTTCTACTCTCCCATCCTCGACCTCTACGGCGACAGGCTTGTTGCCATCCACTGCAAGGACTTCCGTCTCAGCGAGGAGGGAGCGAAGATCTGGAATCTTCCCGCACTCACGGGAGTGTTCGACTGGCAGGGCTTCATGAGCGAAATCAAGAGAAGAGGAATGGAGAACGTTCCATGGTCACTCGAGAACATGAATCCCCTCACCGTCCGTGATACGGTATCTAAACTGCAGGATATGTGGAAAAAGGCATAAAAGAGAAAAGACATCACTCCTCTGTGTAACGGCACGGAGGAGTTTTTCCTGCTCTCAGGCATAAAGACGGAAGTCTCTGACCGCTCATGAAACTTAGAGCGGATGGAACTACCCCAGATAA
>CAZKIT010000121.1:0-5605 GCA_964552905.1 uncultured Spirochaetaceae bacterium | reverse complement strand
GGCCGTCATCATCCTGACGCCAGCGGGGATATATGAGAGCAGCAATACCAGTCAGGGACAATATGATCGAGAAGAAGGCCGAAGACGCCTCTTCAATCATTCTCTATGATATCGAGGGAGATGAAATCCTCTCCGAGGAGACAATAACGGTAAGCGGTGAAGAGAACATAGTGAACGCACTCTCCGCACGTGGTGTCGATACATTCATCTGCCTCTCAATGGGGCCGAAGATGGTAATCGACCTTGCCCTGAAGGATATCCAGATAGTGGGCGGAGTCAGAGGAAAAGCGAAGAACGCAATACACAGTTACGTCTCGGGGACGCTTGAGGAGGAAGACCTTCAGCTCGACTGCATCGGCGGAAACTGCAACGGAGACTGTTCGAAATGTCATTGAAGAAAAAGAAAAAAGAACAACAGAAGAAAAAGACACCCGTCTACACGAACAAAAAGACCCTCATAGTCTACCTTGTGCTGAGAGCACTCGTGATCGGGATCCTCGTTAGATTCATATTCCAGGGCAACTATGAAAGCGCATTCACGTGTCTTCTGACGCTTGTTCTGATGCTTCTGCCGTCGTTCGTATCACGCACATTCC
Organism: uncultured Spirochaetaceae bacterium; assembly: GCA_964552905.1. GTDB lineage: Bacteria > Spirochaetota > Spirochaetia > Sphaerochaetales > Sphaerochaetaceae > Ornithospirochaeta. The sequence continues at coordinate 5,009 of CAZKIT010000121.1, read as the reverse complement.
ACGTCTACCTTCCGACAGCGCTGGAAATAATAGTGCTGGTATTCATATTCTGCGCCGAAATACTGGGAGAACTCGCATCCTTCTACATAGCGTTTCCCTTCTGGGACAGCGTACTGCACTGCGTCAACGGCTTCCTGTTCGCAGCCGTAGGCTTTGCAATGGTCGACTTCTTCAACAGGAGCGAACGCTTCTCGCTCAAGCTTTCCCCCGTATTCGTGGCTGTAGTCGCATTCTGCTTCTCGATGACAATAGGTGTACTCTGGGAGTTCTTCGAGTTCGGAGGAGACAGGGTATTCAACTTCGACCTCCAGAAGGACTATGTGGTCCATACTATATCTTCCGTGTCACTCAACCCGGCGAAGAAGAACAAGGCAGTCGAAATCGACGACATCACAGACGTAATAGTCGTCCAGGCTGACGGCACGGAGACATCTCTCGGTGTCGGAGGTTACCTCGATATAGGAATCATCGACACCATGAAGGACCTGATGATCAACTTCATCGGAGCTGTCGCATTTTCCATAATCGGATACTTCTATCTCAAACATAAGGGAAAGGGGAAAATCGCCTCGGCCCTCATTCCGCAGGTCGAAATGCTCGATGAGAAGGAAAAGGACGAGGAAAAGAACACTCCCGGCTCCGGAGAGAATTGAAATCTTCCACTGAAAAAGACAATACAGAGGGCTCCGTGCGGAGCCCTTTCAACGTATCAGAATTCTATTTATCAGCAAGGAGGGAGTCGAACTCTGCGGCGATGGCCTTCTTGTCGAGGTTCTTGCCGATGATGCAGAGTCTGATCATGCGGTCGCCGACATACGGATCCCAGTCCTGAAGAATGTCGGGATTCTCCTCGAGGAGTTTCTTTCTGATATCGAGAGGAGCGGAAGCGACCCACTTGCCGTATGCATTGCACATCAGCTGGCGGCCTGTAGTCTCGAGAACATATGCCATGTCATCCTCATCGCTGAACCAGACGGTTCCCTTGCTTCTGATGATGTTCTTCGGCCATGAAGCGACATACGCACGGAGCTTTGCCCGGTCGAAAGGCTTACGTCTGTAATAGATGAACGTTCCGATACCGTATTCATCCTCGCTCTCACCCTCGTGTCTGTGCTCATGGTGATGGTGGTGATGTTCGTGCTCATGTTCTTCGTCATCGTGATGATGTTCGTGTTCGTCATCATCGTCATCGTCGTCCTCATGGTCGTGGTGATGATGCTCATGTTCATCATCGTCATCATCGTCGTGATGATGATTGTCCGGGTTACCCTCGTCTTCTTCATCCCCGAGTCCGCCTTCGGCAGAGAGAGCTCTGCACCAGCCTGCCTCCTCGAAGACACGGTCGAAATCGAAGGAACCTGTGGAGAGAATTTCTCCGACCGGTACATTACCCATGCTTGTCTCGATGACCTTGACGCCGGGATGGAGAGCCTCTATTACCTCTCTGACCTTCTTCCTGTCATCTTCACTGACAAGGTCGATCTTGTTGATTACAAGAGTCGAGCAGAACTCGATCTGCTGCACAAGAAGACTTTCGATATCCTCCTCTCCGATCTTATCCTTCTCGAGGAGTTTCTCTCCCGATGCGAATTCATCGACAAGGCGCATTGCATCGACGACACCTACGATGTTGTCGAGAACTCCGTTCTTTATGGACAGAAGCTGCTGGGCTATAGGCATGGGCTCGCATACCCCGCTTGCCTCTATCATGATGTAGTCATACTTACCCGAGGAGATGATTCTCTCGATGTTCTTCGCCATCTGTCCCTTGAGGGTACAGCAGATACAGCCGTTCGTAAGAGGAACTATATCCTGTGTATCGGTGATGTTCGCACCCTTTGCAATGAGTGATGCGTCAACGTTGACTTCGCCGATATCATTCACGATAACGGCCACCTTATATCCTTCCTGATTTCTGAGGACATTGTTCAGGAGGGTTGTCTTTCCTGCTCCCAGGTAACCGCAGAGAAGGGTTATGGGCGTTTTGGCTTTTTTCTTCATTTTGTTTCTCCGACAATGAATATAATCATATTTTGCGAATTGGTTAAGACAATGTCGGAAATATCTTCAGAGAGGCTGACTTAACTCATTTGCAGGTCCGTTTTTATCTTTTCCAAATTTTAACCGGTCCTCAATTTACATTTTCTTATGTTTATCCCTACAATTGAGCCATGAGGAAAACCAAGATAATTTGTACAATCGGTCCCGCAAGCGAGAACGAAGAGACGCTGACCGCAATGGCCGAAGCGGGAATGGATGTCGCAAGACTCAATTTCTCCCACGGGACACACGAAGAACACAGAAAGAAAATCGAACTCATAAAGAAAGTGAGAGAGAAACTCGGAAAGCCCATCGCAATCATGCTCGACACAAAGGGGCCGGAATACAGAGTCGGAGTCTTCTCCGGCCACAAGGCTGAAGTGAAGAGCGGAGATACTTTCATCTTCACGACGGAGGATGTCGAAGGCGACAGCACAAGATGCAGTGTATCCTACAAGAATCTCATAAACGAAATCGACATCGGCCAGATAATCCTCGTCAATAACGGACTGCTGTCATTCAAGGTCGAATCGAAGACGGAAACCGAAGCGGTATGCCGTGTAATCGACGGCGGCACGATATCTGACAGAAAGAGCATGAACTTCCCCGGTCACGTTTCGAGGGAAGTCTATCTGAGCAAGGCCGACAAGGATGACATCCTGTTCGGTCTCGAGAACGGCATCGACTACATCGCACTCTCGTTCGTCTCGAACCAGAACGATGTCAAAAGCGTCAGAAGCTTTGTCGACAAGCACGGCGGAGAGAGAGTCGAGCTCATAGCGAAGATAGAGAACCAGAGCGGAATCGACAATATCGACTCGATCTGCAAACATGTCGACGGAATCATGGTGGCACGAGGAGACCTCGGAGTCGAAGTCCCGTTCGTCGCCCTTCCTGCTATACAGAAGTACCTCATATCACGCTGCAGGAGTCTGGGTAAGCGTGTCATCACGGCTACCGAAATGCTCGAGAGCATGATCACGAACCCCCGTCCCACCCGTGCCGAGATATCTGACGTGGCTAACGCAGTGTACGACGGAACGAGCGCCGTCATGCTCAGCGGAGAGTCCGCTGCGGGACAGCACCCGGTGGAAGCGGTTGCAGCCATGGCCTCGATATGCGAGACAACCGAAGGCGACATCAACTACGAGAAGAGATTCAGGACTACGGAATATACAATCCAGAGCACGACAGATGCCGTATCGCATGCTACATGTGACCTCGCGATAGATATCGGAGCGAAGGCAATCGTGGTCTGTTCAAAGAGCGGAATGTCCGTAAGAATGGTATCCCGTTTCAGATGTTCGATTCCGATCATAGGAATGACGACGGACGAAACTGCATGGAGACTCATAAATCTCAGCTGGGGTGTGACTCCGGTTCTGAGCGAGAAATATACATCAACCGATGTCATGTACCACTATGCAACCCTCAGGGCGAAGGAACTGATGTCACTGAAGAAAGGTGACACGATAGTAATATGCGGAGGCCCCGCCGACGGAGGAAAGGGTACCATCAATACAATCAAGCTTGTAACAATCGAGTAGCACTTCTCCCCTTCCCGAACGGAAGGGGAATTATATGCCTTCGACCATCTCGCCCTTTTCGAGACTTCTGCGGTAATCCATCGGTGTCATCGAAACGGAAGCATGGAAGCGCTGCGAGAAGTAAGACGATGAGGAAAAACCGAGGGTAGAGGCTATCTCGGTCATCGAGAGATGCGTCGACGAGAGGAGATACTTCGCCTCTCTCATTCTCCGGTCCTCGAGGTACGACATGGGAGAGCGGCCGTAGACACGCGAGAATTCCCTCACGAGGTGATATTTCGAGAGATGGAAGAGTTCCGAGAGATCATCCAGGCTGAAGTTCTTCATATAATGGGTATCGATGTAATCCTTGACGCCGACCATCTGTCCCTTCTGTGTGTTCGCCTCGGGAAGCGAGAACGGAGAGGATGGCAGTTCGATGAGTCTCTTCATGATATCATAGAAGGTGGCGAGAAGCTCCACTTCATAACCTTCCCTTCCTTCCTTGATGAACGAGAAGATTCTCTTTATGTCTTCGCCGAACTTCTTCGTCTGAGGGCTGTGCGGGAGGACCGGATTGAAATCGGAACCCGGAACATAGCCTTTCATGAGGATGTTCGACACGGCAAGTACGTAGTACTCCATGTTCGTCTCGATACCCGACTTCTCCGTATGGTAAAGGCCCGAGGGAAAGACGACGAAGTCCCCGCCCTTCACGGGGAAGGCATGACTCCTTGTCAGAACAGCCCCCTCTCCGGAGTCCAGATAGAGAAACTCGGTGAAGGAATGAGAGTGCATGATGTTACCCTTGTCCTTCTCGTATTTGGAATAGCTGACATAAAGCAGCTGCGGCAGGAGATGCTCTTTTTCAGGTGTAAAGTCGATGTGAAGTCTGCTCATGTCAACTATTTTATAATAAAATCAACAAATTGAGCAAGATTTATAAATCTTTTGATAATTCTGTTAATTTCAGCAACATCTCTAAACAAATTCATCATTTTATGATAGAGCCGTCCCCGGTGATAGGCGACAATTAACTCATCAGAAAAAACTAAACGCGCAACATAGGAACAAAGGGGAATACTGCAGGGGAGAGGGCTACGGCCTTCTCCTTTTTCAGTGACCTCATTCTTCCGAATTGCACAATCAGCTCATTAACACGCACATTTCGCATCCAAATGCCGGTATAAGCAAATGACAAAGAGAGTGAAGTAGTCTAGAATCGGAAACATGAACACAGAATTGATTTATCAGCTTATCATGATTGTCGTGGGAATCGTGCTCATCTATCTCGCAATCAAAAAGGAAATGGAGCCGACTCTCCTCCTTCCGATGGGATTCGGAGCAATTCTCGTCAACATCCCGGGTTCGGTCATCGCAGCCGACAACGGCATCTTCAAGGTTCTCTATGAATTCGGTATCGAGAACGGAGAGGTGTTCCCG
>CAZKIT010000120.1:0-5673 GCA_964552905.1 uncultured Spirochaetaceae bacterium | reverse complement strand
TCAACTACATCCTCACACAGCTGAAGAGCCTTGCCGACAACATGAACGGAGACCCCGAGAAGAGAATCGGGGAACTTGACCGTCAGATCGAAGAACTGAAACGTGAGAAAGCAGATATAGAACGTACTCACATAGTGAAGACATTTGACAGGAGAAAGACGCTCGAGTATCTGAGGGACTTGGAGAACAGAGGAAGAGAGATACTCTCCGACTTTTCGCAGGTCGAGGACAACTTCCGGGATATCATGAACAAGATAGCCGAGAAGCAGGCAGAAGCCGATTCCACAAAGCGCAAGGTCCTCGGCTATACGCTGACACTTCATAAGGAACTCTATGCCTCTCCCCAGGGACAGTCGTTCGAGGGCTTCTGGTCATACATGATGAATTACAGCGATGACAGGATCACCGAACTCTGCGAGGAGATAGAGTCACTCCTGAAAGACGCTGACATCGAATACGATGATTCGTTCCTTCTTTCCCTGAGGAAGACATTCTACTCGGCGGGTAAGCGCATTGTCGACAAGAACTCCATTCTCACCGAACGCATGAGCAGGGTGATGGCACAGAAGACAAGAAACGAGAGAAAGGGATTCGAGAAGCTCGTTGCCTCGATCAAACAGGAAAGTGCCGTTCTGAAGAACAATGAAAAGGCACAGGCAATGATTGAGATGGAGACAGATACGGATGCGGAAATACTTCTTCCCATGGCCAGGACGATAACAGTGGAGAAGGAGGAGAGTGTCACTCCGACAATACTCTTCGACGACTCCAACGATACTTCTGCCGTCCTTTCTCTCAGAAACGAGTTCTATGTCGATGAAAAGGAACTTGAAGACAATATAATCAGGTACTTCCGCCAGTCGGGTAAGGAAAGCTTCACCCTGGGGGAACTTGTCCTGAGATTCCCCGTTCTGAAGGGGCTTGAGGAGATAGTGACGTACATGACCATTGCCCGGAAGAGAGAAAGAGACGCAGTCAGTCCCGAGCGGGAGGAGACAATACTCTATTCCTGGAATGAGAAGGAATATTCAGTGAGATTACCGGAGGTCAGATTCTATGCCGAATGAGAAACCGTGGAGCGCAGCCGCCATCAGGCTTTTGAGAGGTCCTGTCTACAGAAAGCAGGAGAAGAAGGAAACCTGGAACACTCTCATTACATACAAATCATCCCTTGACGAATACTTCGGTGTACTCGGCCTGAGAGTTTTCCTCGAGACCGAAGACGGCTATGCCTTTCTCGAGGAAGTCGGGGAAAGGCTAGAGAAGGGAATGGAGGATGAAACGGAAGAGATGGAAGCAGAAGTGAAGACCAGTCTGCCCCACCTCATCAGGAAGACTCCGCTCTCGTATCAGGCAAGCATGCTGTGCGTACTTCTCAGGTATGAAATCGAGAAGTTCGAGACAAGCCAGTCGGAAGCTGACTGCGTGATAATGCGCAAGAGCGAGATAGCAGCCCTCTACAGGAGCTTCACGAAGGACAGGGCCGACGAAGTGAAGCAGATGAAGAATCTTGACAGGACGCTGAAGACCCTTTCGGACCTTACATATCTCTTCACGGGATCTGACACATTCTCACAGGGTGACATAAGCGATGATGCGGAGTTCGAACTCAGTCCGATTCTTAAGGCAAGAATCGACACAGACTTCATGAAGGAGCTTCTTTCGAAAATGAAACGAAGTTCCGAGAATGCAGAAAAAGACCTTCTTGACGGGGAGAACTGACGATGAGAGACCTCTTTTCAGACAATAATTCGGGCTACAGGCTCAAGACACTCCAGCTTTACAACTGGGGAGTATTCGACAGGAAGACAGTCACGTTCTCATTCGATGACAAGTCGACAATCCTGACAGGACTCAACGGTTCGGGAAAGACAACGACAGTCGATGCAATCCTCACTCTTCTTGTTCCTCCGCAGAAGCGTTTCTACAATCTCTCATCCGAGAGCAGCAGAAAGAGGGAGAGAGACGAGAAGAACTATACTCTCGGAGCCTACGGATCGAAAGCCGACGAGGAAGGTGACGGTGTCGTACAGTGCCTGAGAAAGAAGAATGAGGTCATATCAATCATAAACGGCATCTTCCATGAGGGGACGGGAGACAGGTACCTGTCACTTCTGCAGGTCAGATATTTCTCCGGAGAGGATCTCAAATGCCTCAAGATCATCACGGAGAAGGAACTCCGTATCGAGGACATCACGCTGCTCCTCTCCAGAAACAACACCCAGATAGCGCAGAACGCCAAATGGGTATCCGTACTGAGGGATAACGTCGGCTCACGGCTCTTCGATTCTTTTGCCCAGTACCAGAACTTCTTCATGGACAGGTTCGGATTCAGAAGCGAAAATGCCCTCAAGCTTTTCAGTCAGACTGTCGGTCTCAAGGTCCTGGGGGACATAACATCGTTCATCAGGACATACATGCTCGAGGACAGAAGCCCGGTAAAGGAATACGAACAGCTCAATACGGACTTCGCGCACATAACGAAAATAGAGCTTGAGATGCGGAAGACGGAGAAACAGATTGAATTCCTGTCCCGGACTGTGAAGCTCGGGGACAGCTACGCATCTGTCCTTTCGGAGAAGAACAGCCTTGAAAAGAGCCTTGAAGGTCTTGAATGCTGGTTCATTCTTCATGCCCTAAGACTATGTGGCGATGAAATCAGAGGAAAGAAAAGCGAAATCGAAGGCATTGTCATGAAGCTCGAGGAAAACGACAGGGAAACAAGGATAAACGATGATCTTCTTGTGTCTCTGAAGAGCAATGATACGGCGCGGACGATTGCCGAACTGACGAGAGCTGTGGAGGAAGCCGAAAGGAACGGGAATGCGAAACGACAGCGCCTGGGTGAATACAGCGCCGTCGCCGGAGCGCTGAGAAAACTCGGTGTCGCTTTCAGAGACGTTGAATGTGAGGATGACTACAGGGAGAATCTTCTCGATATAAGCCGCTCTGAAGACGATGCGAATGCCACGAGGGAAAGACTCGAGGGCGAGAAGGAGAAACTCATAATCGATACAAACGCCCTCAAAAAGGATATCTCATCTGTCAGTACCGAAATCGAAAGTCTTGAGAAAAGGGAGAACAACATCCCCACTTCCCTTGTTTCCATAAGAGAAATGATTTCCTCCTCCCTGAACATTCCTCTTTCCAGACTTCCGTTCCTCGGAGAGCTTGTAAGAGTCAGGGACGATGAGAAGGAGTGGCAGGAGGCGATAGAAAAGCTCCTTGCCGAGGAGGCACTTTATATCATCGTGGAGAAGGACGACGAAAAGGCTGTCACCTCCTACATCGATGCGAACAGCCTCCGTGACAGAATCGGGATAATAAGGCGGGAGGAGCTCCTCAGAACAAGAGAGAACTGTGACCTTCTGAAAAGGATTGAAATAAAGGAGAAGGACAATCCCCTGAAGGAGTGGCTTGAAGATTATCTCCCGGAGGAGTTCCCGCATGTCTTTGTTTCAGAACAGGCTGAACTTGAAGAGAACGAATATGCGCTTCTCAAATCTGGGCTGGTGAGAACGGGTGACAGAATCATAAAGGATGACAGGGTCGATCCGTATACGAAGAAGGCTCCTCATTATCTGGGGTGGTCAAACAGGGAGAGACTCGAGGAGCTCACAGATTACCTCTACAGCATGAATGAGGAGCTGGAGTCCTTCAATATAAGCATGAACAATGTGATGAGGAATCTCAGGGAGAACGAACTCATACTGAAGAAACTTTCTTCTCTCTCCGCATTCTCATCCTACGAGGAAATCGACTGGCCGACTGCAAAGGCTGTCCTTGATGAAAAAATAAGGGCGAAAGAGGATTTCCTTGCCGCCAATTCCGGCTATGAGGAGATCGAGAGGAAGATAGCCGACGCTGAGGAGAAGAAGAGAAGGCTCAAGATCGAGTATGGTGTTCTTTCCTCTGACAGAGGTGTTGCGGAAGAGAAGCTGGGGAAACTCGAAGAGACTGAACGTACCTTCAGGCAGAACGCGGCCCTCAGTGAGAACAGGGATGCGATATCATCATTCGTCTCCGCATATGTGAACGAGCTGAAGTATGACTCTCTTGATTCCCTCATCGCCCTGCATAACGGCATTTCGGATAAACTCCGGACTGAAAGAAACGGGAAGGAGAAGGAATGCACGGAACTTGAACACAGGCTCACGAGCAGCATGACAGCATTCCTCAATCCTCCGCTTTCATCGGTCGAGAGAGATATCAACTGGAGCGGGGAGTTCAGCTCACTTATTCCCGAGGCGGCATATTATCAGGATTTCAAGGACCTGTACTTCCAGAAGAAGGATGAGGATATCACATCGCTGAGAGGTGACTTCGATTCCTTCCTGGAGAAGACGCTCTCGAATGTCATCGGAACACTTGCCGAAGCACTGACGAGCTGGGAGAAGGATATTCAGGAAGCTGTGAGAATCCTCAACAGGAACCTTATGATAATCCCGTTCAACAGAGAGCTCAGGTCGCATCTGAGATTCGAGCTGAAGAGGGCGGGTGACAGGGACTATCAGACGTTCAGAAAAATGCTCAGGGCGGCAATTCCCGATAAACTCGTTCTTCTCCAGAGCGACAGCGAGGGAAGGAAGACGATGTACGGTGAAATCAGGAAGTTCCTGGAGAAGTACAACAGCGATGAAAAGCTCAAGCGGCGTGTGCTCGATATAAGGAACAACTACAGGTTCACGGTTTATGAGGACAACTGCGACGGCAATATATCAACCTATTCGGACACTGCGGCACTTTCCGGAGGAGAAAAAGCCAAGCTGACATACACAATCCTTGCCGCGGCACTGTGCTATCAGTACAACCTCGACAACGAGGACGAGAAGAGAAAGGGGCCGTTCAGGTTCGTAATCCTCGATGAGGCGTTCTCGAAGAGCGATGCCAACAACAGCATCTATGCCCTTGAGCTCTTCAAGGAGCTTGATCTGCAGCTCATGGTCGTCACTCCGCGTAACGGCATCAACCTCGTCGAGGGGTACATCAATTCTCTGCATCTTGTCGAAAAGAAGGGTAATACCAATACTTCAACAGTGAGCAGCATGACGATAGAGGAGTACAGAAAAGAGTGATGACAACTGTTTCCGACATCAGGAAAAGTGCCCTCAACAGGTACAGGGATTTCCTCAGGTCTGTCTCATCCTCAATGATTGTGGCGGAACCTTCCTCCTTCTTTCCCTGGACTTACCGGGGGAACAAGGGAAAGAAAAGTGATTCGTATAGTGATTCTCTTGCTCTCTACAGCGAGCTTTATTCCCAGTCAAAGGAGAAAACCGGCAAAGGATACTCACTTGTCACCGGGACTGTGAATACCCGTTCCTACGGGGAACAGACCGTTATAAAGGAGATTGTGATAAATAATGAGGAGGACTACCTCTCTTTCATAGGAAAGGAGAAGGAATACGGTATTTTCATCTCTGCAGTCGGCGCCCTGAAGGAATGTTTCTCCAAAAGCGGATTTTCCCTTTTCCGTCTGAATTCATGGGTCCAGTCCAATCTCGATTTTCTCCAGGAGAAGAAGGAAAACGGCTATTACAGCTCTCTTTTCTCCGTTCTTCTGTGGCTGCTTGAAAATATTTCTTCCGGCCTATACATTCGCGAAATACCGCTTGCCGTCCATACGAAATTCATCGAGGAAAACGAGAAGGTCATTCTGTCCCTTTACGAAGC
>CAZKIT010000119.1:0-5710 GCA_964552905.1 uncultured Spirochaetaceae bacterium | reverse complement strand
AACCGCAAGAGGTTCCCTTAAAAACATTTCTTTTTATGTGAAGATTTTAATATTCAGCCATCATCCTAATACCTAAGGATTCAGTTGGCTTGAGGTATAAAACTCAGGAAGTTAACACTAAAATTATAAAGTTACGGTTTAATTTACATTCAGATTTTGCTTGAAAAGCTGTGGAAGTGGGTTAAGATAATTAAAAAAATTAATTAATTAACCACATAAGGAGCCCTACTATGGAAAAGTACAAGAATCCGGATCTTCCGATTGAAGAGAGAGTAGAGGACCTGCTGTCCAGAATGACACTGGAGGAGAAGATTGCACAGCTGTGCGGAAATCTCCCGATGTCCTTCTTCAATAACGGCAAGGTAGACAGGAAACTTCTTAAGGAGAAGTTCCCGAACGGCCACGGAAGATTCACGCAGTTCTCGACAGTCGGTATCGTCGATCCCGTTTTCATCGCCGAGGTATCGAATGAGATACAGCACTACTTCGTCGAGGAGACAAGACTCGGCATTCCTGTCGCCATCCAGAGTGAGAACCTCTGCGGCTATCCCGGAAAGGGCGGAACGCTTTACCCCGCACAGATCAACCTCGGCTGTACATGGGAGCCCGAACTCGCACGCGAAATGGCTTCGAACATAGGAGAAGAGAGTAGAAGCGTCGGCATAAACTCTGCAATGAGTCCTGTCATCGACGTGTCGCGTGATCCGAGATGGGGAAGAACATACGAGACATACGGTGAGGATCCGTATCTCATATCACAGTTCGGAAAGAACTATGTCCACGGAATGCAGGTTGAGAAGGTGAGCTGTATTGCAAAGCACTTTTTAGGCTATGCATTCACGCAGGGAGGTCTCAATACCTCCATCTTCCGCTGCGGACACAGGGAACTCTATGAAGATTTCGCAACTCCGTTCGAGGCGGCGATGAAGGATGAGGACCTTGATTCCGTAATGTGCAACTACGGTGAAATCGACGGTCTTCCGGTAATCGACAACCCCGAAATCATAGGTAATCTTCTCCGCGACGAGATGGGCTTCAAGGGTATCTGTACATCAGACGGTGCCGCCGTCATGAGGACATTCAACACATATAAGATAGGTACTTCCTATGAGGAAGCCGGTGCAATCGCGAAGAAGGCTGGAACAGATACGGAGATTCCTGTCGGCGGGGCTTTCTCTAAGCTCGGAGACTATGTGAAGTCCGGTTTTGTCTCTGAGGAATGCATCGATGAATCCGTAAGAAGAGTCCTTAGAATAAAGTTCAAGTGCGGTCTCTTCGAGAATCCGTACTGTGACGTGAAGGCTGTGAAGAAGGAGATGTCGAATGACAGGAAGAATGCTCTTTCTGAGAAAATCGCGGCGGACTCTCTCGTCCTCCTCAAGAATGACGGAGTTCTTCCGCTTAAAAAGGGCATGAAGCTTGCAGTCATCGGACCTCATGCCGATTCTCTCAGATATCCTGTCTCGGGATACACATATCCTGCATATATAGAAATGATGCAGGCAGGAAGCAGAGGTGAGGACACATCCATCGGAGGCATGGCGGACATCAGCAGCGAGGACAGGAAAAAGGCGAGAAGTTCTAACGTGTTCGCACAGATGCTCAACATTTTCTCTGACGAGCAGAGGGAGAGTCTCGGGGACATGAATTCGATTCTCCGCGAAATGGGGGCGAGATCTCTCAGAGAGGTTCTCTCCGACAGATTCGAAGTTTCCTATGCGGAAGGCTGTAAAATCACATCTCCCGACAGATCCGGTTTCAGTGAAGCAGTTGAGAATGCGGAAGAGGCCGATGCTGTCGTCTTTGCCTGCGGCGGTAACTGCGGCTGGACAGGAGTTACTGGAGGAGAAGGCATTGACAGGTCGACGCTTGAACTTCCGGGTGTCCAGGAAGAGCTGCTCGAAGAACTTGTGAAGACAGGAAAGAAGGTCATTGTCGTTCTCTACGGTCCTCAGGTCTTCTCCGTGAATTATGCCGATGAAAAGGCCGCTGCAGTTCTCCAGGTATTCATGCCCGGACAGTATGCAGGAAAGGTCATCGCCGATGTTCTTGATGGAACAGCTAATCCCGGCGGAAAGTTAACGATGTCGATTCCGAGGTCTGTCGGACAGATTCCGGTCTATTACAACCACCGCTTCGGCTCCGGATACAACCGCTCCGTTACGACAGGTCTCCTGAAAGGCGGCTACGTTGATGCTGACGACAAGCCTCTCTATCCCTTCGGCTTTGGTCTTTCATATACGACATTCTCCTTCTCGTCTCTTGAGACAGATAAGAGCGAAGTCGAAGCTGACGGAGATGTCTCCGTTTCCGTGAAGGTGAAGAATACCGGCTCTGTGAAAGGGGATGAAGTCGTACAGCTCTATACTGTCACATCCAATGTCGGAGTAACGAGACCTGCGCAGTCTCTGAGGGGATTCAAAAGGGTCACGCTTCTTCCGGGAGAGGAAAAGAAGATTACGTTCAGTCTTTCGATGCGACAGCTCGGCTACTACAACGAGAACATGGAATTCGTGGTGGAACCGGGAGACCTAGAGATTCGTATCGGCGACAGCAGCTCGAACCAGCCTGTCCTCGGGAAGATCCGCATCACCGGTGAAAAGAAGAACGTCAAGGACAGACGTGTCTACACATGTTCTGTAACTGTGGAATAAAATACGGAGATATGATGAAAGGGTGTCCTGGGAAAACTACGGCGCCCTTTTTTCTTTCTCTGTATTCTGAACTGAGGATAATCAGCATAAGAATAGGTCTCTGACAGTCTTTTGTAAAATTAACCGGCCTTTGCATTCTTTGCCTTGTATGCGGTTTTTAAGACAGAAAAGTCTTTCCATATATGGAATTATAAAGACGATATTATAGTAGAAAGTGATTAAGGAACAATAATTAATTAAATTATTTAAAAAATCTTGCATTTCTGAAAAAGTGTGTTAAAGTATTTTCACATAAACAAAAAGGGAGCTTTTTTTATGAAAAGAAATTTTGCTGTATTCACAGCTTTACTTCTAGTATTCGCACTCTGCATGACAGGCTGTGCAAAGAAGAGCGAAAGCTCGTCGGCTTCATCTGCAGCATCGTCGTCAGCATCTTCTTCGGCATCTGGCGAAGAAACAAGGGCAAAAAGCCCGGTCGAAATCAATGTAGGCATTTCCACGGGATGGGATACTCTTTCCCCGTTCAGATCGAATGTCGGAAACAATCTTCCCGAGTGGTCAATCAGAGTTTATGAGTCTCTCGGCTATCTTGACGGTACGAACACTCTCGTATCGTGGGTTGCGAAAGACTGGAGCACATCCGACAACGGCGTTTCTTATGACATCAGCATATATGATTACGTATATGACAGCCAGGGCAACCACATCACTTCTTCCGATATCGTATGGTTCGTGAACAAGGCGAAGGAAAAAGCACTTAAGCCTAACTTCAAGTATGTCCAGTCAGTCGAGGCTACAGGTGATTATTCGGTGAAGGTCACATTCAACAACACTCTTGTCGGTGTCTTCGAGACATTCATGACGGATGCATTCGTCGTAAGCCAGAAGGCATACGAAGAGCAGGGTGACGACTTCGTCAACAGCTGTGTTTCAACATCCCCGTATAAGGTAACATCATTCGTTTCAGGTTCAACATGTACGCTTGAAAAGAGAGATTCCTACTGGCAGAAGAGCGAGCTTCTTCCCGAACAGCTCTATGCGAATGCCGACAAGATTACACTCCATACAATCAGCGAGGCTTCCCAGCTCGGAATCGCACTCGAGACAGGAGTTGTTGATTTTGCATGCATGTTCGCTCCGGCAACGGCAGTCCAGTTCGAGGATAACCCGGATTACACTCTCCAGAAGGGCGAGTCAAGAAACGGCTGGCAGATTTATTTCTCAGGTGCAGACGAGAAGGCTGTAGCAAACGACAAGTACCTCAGACAGGCTATCTGCTATGCACTTAACAATGAATTGATGATTAGCGCTGTTCTCGAGGGCTACGGCGATGTCATGCATGATGCTGCTTCCACATATGCAATGGGTTACCTTTCGAAGTGGCTTGATGAAGAGTACTATCCGTATGACATTGAAAAGTCAAAGGAATGCCTTGCCAAATCAAACTACAACGGAGAGGAACTTGTCCTTCTCGGTTCTTCATCCACAAAGACGCTTGCCGAACTCATCCAGAACTGCTGTGCAGCTGTCGGAATCAACATAAAACTGAATCTTGTTGATATGGCTCTTCTGACTTCAATCAGACTTGACGGAACTCAGTATGACATGTTCATCAACCAGGTCGGAGGCATTACGCTTGCCAACTTCTGGAATACACGCTTCGATGCAAACTCCTACAAGACAGGTGATGCTACAAGCAGACACGACTATGTGCTTGCTGATCTCATAAAGGAAGCTTCGACAGTCGAAGGCTTCACTGAGGAAAACATTGACAAGGTACATAACTACATCAAGGAAGAGGCTTACGGCTACGGCATGTACCAGCCCCAGACCCTGACTGTATGGAGAAACGACGTAGGTATCTCGAAGGTCGTGAACGACAACATAAAGTGCGTCATTCCGTCAGCCTGCGAGTATAACTGATAGAAGAAAAGCGGAATCAAGTGCCTTTGCCCTGCTGAGGCTTGGGCACTTTCTTATACCGTAATCCGCGAGGATTTTGAAAAAAGAGGAGAAACGCTGATGCTGAGATACTTTCTTAGGCGTCTGCTGTGGATGATTCCTATCATCCTCGCAGTAGCAGTAACCGTATTCACTCTCATGATATTCTGTCCGGGAGATCCGGCGGACATCATTCTGGGCTCAGAGGCAACACAGGATGCACTTGATGCAAAGAGAGAGGAACTCGGACTCAATGATCCGTATATCGTAAGACTTGCCGACTTCCTGAGCGACACCTTCATCCATTTCGATCTGGGAACCGCATGGAAGACAGGTATTCCGATCGGACAGTCAATCAGGGAAAGACTTCCCCGAACGATGCTTCTTTCGGGAATCACGCTTCTCCTCTCGTTCTGTGTCGGTATTCCTCTCGGAATCATCGCCGCAGTCAAGCAGAACCAGTGGGAGGACTCGCTGTGCATGTTCCTCGCGCTCGTCGGCGTTTCAATGCCGAACTTCTGGCTTGCACTTCTCCTTGTCATTCTTTTCGCAGTCAAGTTCAAGTGGCTTCCGGCCCTCGGAATCGGAGGCGTGAAGTACTATATCCTTCCCGCTCTTTCGGCATCTGCGGGACATATCGCATCGTCCGCCCGCCAGGCACGTTCGTCAATGCTTGACGTCATCAGATCCGATTACATCACCACGGCAAGGGCAAAGGGTGTCGCGGAAAACAAGGTCATCATGAAGCATGCCCTCAAGAATGCCATGATTCCTATCGTCACGATGATAGGAACACAGTTCGGAAAGATGCTCGGCGGTGCTCTCATCATCGAGACGATCTTCTCGATTCCCGGTATGGGAACACTTATCATAACCGCCGTCAACAACAGAGACTATCCTGTCGTACAGACCGGTTCGATTTTCCTTGCAATCGTATTCTCGTTCAGCATGCTCGTCGTGGACATGATCTATGCGGCAATCGATCCAAGAATCAAGGCCCAGTATCAGGCGAAGGGAAGAGCAAAGAGGAGAGTTAAGGTATGATTTTCACAAAGAAGAAACATAAGGGACAGTCGGAGGCCGGCAGGTTCCTGTACCAGCTGAGCAGAAACAAG
>CAZKIT010000118.1:0-5766 GCA_964552905.1 uncultured Spirochaetaceae bacterium | reverse complement strand
TCCCCGCCCGGCCACATTACGGGTGCAGGAGAGAGGGAAGCGGCCTCATTCCAATCTGCCGTCCTCTGTCGTTTCTTCTGGCGGCTACCCTCAAAAACAGAAGAAGAGGAGCACAATCTGGAGCTCCCGGTGTTCCGGGGGCTTTTTTACGCATGAAAACCCCCTCATCCTGGAGTGAGGGGCTTTGTATGAATTATGCCGGCTTATTTCCAGGAGACTGAGAAAGAGAGCGGATCGTTGAGAAGGAGGAAGTCTATGACGGGGAATGTGTAGACTACCGTGTCAGATGCCGTCTTGACTGCTCCCGACACCTCAGTTACTGTTCCCGGAACCTTTATCGTAATCGATACGCTGCTGTTCTCAAGTGACTGAGGGCTCTCTTCTCCGAGAAGGAATGTAATCATGTCTGTGTATTCCTCCTCCGTCATGCCGTTCGAGTATTCGGGGCCGTAGACCTCGAAGTTCTCGTCGCTGAGGAACGGGATTACATCCTTGAGCTCCTGATAGTTATTCATAGTGAGTGAGAATGAAAGCGAGGAGGACGTGATTGTGAAGAGAGAGTTCCCTTTTCCCCCGTTAAGATCCTTGAGAAGCTTTTCAAGAGATGAATAGTCAAATGATATTATGTATCTCTTTCCCTCTCCGTCGGAGAGAAGTCTGACATCTGACGAGGATGAAGATGAATTGACGGTGTTTGCAAAACCCACCATTGCATCATCCATTATTGAATAACCTTCACCAGAAGTGAACGAGGAGAAATCCTCCAGAACCGTCAGAAAGAACGGATCGACCGTAAGATCTGTCCTGGAGGAGCCGGAGTAGCCGGTTTCTGCCGTGATGGACTCTGTCACGACGCATGATGTAAGGAGCAGAAGAAGCGATATGGCTGTGATGATTCCTTTTTTCATGGTTCTAAGTTTATGACATGATAATGTGAAAGTGAAGTCAATTGTTTATTTCCTGTGTGTTCTTTGCTTCATGGTTATTCCGACAGAAAATCGGTCAGTGTAAGATTATTTTGCCTTTGAGACTGTTCACAGTCTTTTCTTTGTGTTACCCTCACTTTCCCGGAAGCCCGGGTCACGGCTCTAGACTTTATCCGGTGTTGGTGATAGAAAAATGAAGCTTTGCTTTTCAGGGGAATTGAGATGATGAGAAAAATCAGTGTTCTGGCTGTACTTATGATATTGTGTCTTACGGGCCTTGCCGCATCGTGGGACGGGACTTACCAGTGGATCAACAATACGAACAAGTCGAACTGGGGAAAGGTAAAGGAACTGACGGTAAGAGTCGAGAGTGTCGACAAGGATTACCTCTATAACCTTTATCTTGTATATAACGGCGGCGAGTACCGCATATTCCCTCTCATCGCTCCCGACGAGGAGGGATACACGGAGTGGCATGACTACAACGAGGACAGCGCGGCAGCCGAGGCATTCAGAACGAATAACAAGCGCATGAACAAGACCATCGTCAATCCCGGAAAGTGGATGATGGGAGAGAGCGAGGTGAGCCAGGACAGGATTGTCACGAAGGTGATTGCCTCCGCATTCAATATACATATTACGATAGATATCGAGTATGCCTTTTCACTTGACGAAAACGGCAACAAGCAATTAACTTTCTCAATGGACGCCGACCAGGACATCGCGAAGGGAAACTTCTTCCAGAATGTTGCAAAGGGAAGTGACGGCAAATTCACTCTTTCCTGTATAGATTAAGGAGGATGCATCTTGATTGCAGATCCCAGTAAGAAGACATTGATCATAGTCGAGTCACCGACAAAGGCAAAGACCATAAGCCGGTACCTCCCGAAGAGCTGTACGGTGATGGCATCGCTGGGGCACATCGTCGATCTGAATCCGAGTCCCGACCCGAAGAAGGGCGGTGTCTACGGCATCGATGTCGATCACGGCTTCAAGCTTGACTATACTGTCGTCGAGGGGAAGGAGAAACTTATAGGGGAGCTGAAGAGCGCTCTCAAGGGTGCCGAACAGCTTGTACTGGCATCCGATGAGGACCGCGAGGGAGAAAGCATCGCATGGCATCTCTACAATACCCTGAAGCCTAAGTGTCCCGTCTACAGAATGGTATTCCATGAGATTACGAAGAAGGCCATCACGGATGCCTTCTCGTCATGCCGCGACATTGACATGAACCTCGTCTATGCCCAGGAGGCAAGACGTGTCGTAGACCGTCTACAGGGCTACGGCATATCTCCGATACTCTCGCGCAAGCTCGGCGGAAAGTATTCTGCAGGCCGTGTTCAGTCTCCGGCTCTGAAACTCATCGTCGAGAAGGAGAACCAGCGCAGGCGTTTCAAGTATTCGGACTATGCAACGGTAACCGCTCTTTCGGACACGAAACCTTCCTTCAGATCGACTCTCGTATCGATCGGGGGAGAGAACGTGGCAGCTGCAAAGAGCTTCAACGGCGATACCGGAGAAGTGAAGAAGGGCGTCAGGGTGCTTTCTCTCGAAGAAGGCGAGAAGATAGCATCATCACTCACGGGAAAGGAAGTCACGGTCACTTCTGTCAGCCAGACGAAGAAGATCGAGAAGCCGGCTTACCCGTTCACGACCTCGACTCTCCAGCAGGATGCAACGAGAAAACTCGGAAAGAGCGCGAAGGAAGTCATGGCCATCGCCCAGCGCCTCTATGAAAACGGCTTCATCACATATATGAGAACGGACAGCCCGACACTCAGTGACGAGTGCATCAGAGCGGCTGCATCGTACATAAGAGACAACTACGGTGATTCTCTTCTTCAGATAAGACAGTACAAGGCCAGGACTCTCGGAGCGCAGGAAGCACACGAGGCCATAAGACCTTCCGGCGACAGATTCCGTTCTCCCGAGGAGACGGGTCTGAGAGGAGATGAACTGAAGCTCTACACCATCATCTGGAAAAGGACACTTGCCTCACAGATGAAGGACAGCATCAAGGCTGTCACAAGTGTGAAAATGGAGTGCGGCGAATACGGTTTCTCCGCGTCCGGGTCAGTTGTTCTCTACGAAGGGTTCCGCAAGGTCTATATGGTATCTTCCGACAGGGAAGAAGAGAAGGAGGAGACTCTGCCTCCGCTTGAGGAGGGAGAAAAGTTCACATTCTCGTCTCTCGAGGCGAAGAGCCATACTACACAGCCTCCTCAGCGCTATACGGAAGCGGGACTTGTCCAGAAGCTCGAAAGCGAGGAAATCGGCCGTCCGAGTACCTATGCGACGATAATCTCCACGCTCATAGACCGCGGCTATGTCGTCAGAGTGGCGACGACCCTCGTTCCCACATTCACAGGTTTCTTTGTTGAATCGTTCCTCGAGAAGAGCTTCCCGAGCTATATCGCCTATGATTTTACGAAGGACATGGAGGCGGGACTCGACCGCATTGCACGCGGAGAAGAAGAGAAAGAGGAGTATCTTTCTCAGTTCTGGTTCGGAAAGGAAGGAAAGAATGGGACTATGTGAAGACCTCAGAAACGTCGGGGAGACAATAACGACAGGTGAAGCGAAGAGCCTCACGCTCGAAGGTCTCGACTACGGTTTCATCCACGACGGTGAAAAAGTTACATACGAGATAAAAATCGGGAAGTTCGGTCCGTATGTCCAGTCTTCGGTAAAGGACACGAACGGCAAGGCTCTTATGCGCTCGATTCCGCCGACGCTATTTCCCGGAACATTCACAGACAGGGATGCCGAAGAACTGCTCTTTCCTTCCGAAGATGAGGGTATTGTTCTTTATAACCGCTTCACTCTCAAGAAGGGACGCTACGGGGACTACTTCGAACGTCTTGATGACGGCGCGACTGTAACATGGCCAAAGGCTCTGAAGCAGAACGCAAAGGACGCAGGGGAGAATATGATCGATCTCCTTTACACGCTTCCAAAGACAATCGGGCTGGACAGCGAGAGGAACCCTGTAGTTCTGAAGGCGGGTCCTTACGGCTTCTATGCACAGTATAACGGAAGAAACATCAAGGTTGCGGATCCTCTCGGTGTGACTGTGGAGGACATAATATCTCCGCGTGAAGCCCAGACATTGAAGGGAGAATATGAAGACAAGCCTATTTCCCTTGCGTCCGGACGCTACGGCCTCTATATAAAGTGGGGCGATGAAAACATTCCCCTTCCTGCCGCGGCCAGGAAGAATCCCGAGGAGCTTACCATCGAGAAGCTGGGTGAAATCGTGAAGGCACACGGAAAGCGGGAGACAAAGAACGTTGAAGGGGAGAAGGAATTCAGGGAAATCGACGGTGTTAAACCTCTTCTCATAAACGGACGGTACGGCTACTACATCAAATGGGGAAAGGAAAATGTCGCTCTGGCGAAGGAGGAGAAGGAGAATGTCTCGCTTCTGACCGACCAGAGGGTTGCAGAAATCATCGAAGAGTACAAGTCGAAGCCGAAGACGACGAAAAAATTCATGAGAAGAAAGAAGTGAAGGAGGCCGGGAAACCGGCCTTTTCCGTTCCTCAGAAGAGAAGGGAGACGATGGCGATGACTGCTGCCGTCACCACAGGGACGGTCACGGTGTCGTCACCGTTCTTCGTTACAAGTTCAGTGAAGGCCGAAAACGGTGCGGCTATGAGGGGATAGAATACTATCATCTGCCAGACGGTGATTCCCGAGAGAAGCATCCCCGCGACTCCGGAAAGGAATGCGAATGCGAACATTGCACCGGTTCCCTCCCATGTCTTCCTGCTGTCGGCGAATCTGAGACCTGTCTTGTGACGGCCGAATGTACGGCCGAAGATGGCTGCTGCTCCGTCTCCCACACCCCACATGAGGATTGATGCGACCGCGATGTATCTTTTGCCCAGAAGACCCCAGCATACTGCAATGAGGGCAGCATACATGCCGAAGAGCAGTACGAGACTCTTCTTGACTTCTCCTCTCTTCTTCTCGACGAATAGGTTTTTATACCATTCGTGGTTCTCGAGAGAGCGGAGAACGGGGAAGAGAACGGCTGCGAAGAGAATTCCTGTAAGGGAGGCAGTGTACCATTCTCCCGCCTCCAGCGTCATTTCGACAAGGGATGTGAAGGCCACCAGATGAAGGAGCTTCCGGAAGATGTACGACGGAAGCTTTCTGAAGACGATATGAACCACGACGAGGACGGCTGCCAGAATGAATACGTACTCGCAGAATTCGGTTATGCAGATGAAGATTCCCCTGATGAGTTCGCTCGAGAGGATATATTCCCTGTACCGGAGGAATATCATGGAGAGTCCAAGGAGGGTCAGCACGGCTCCCGTAATCAGACCGACTGTTCTGTTCTTCACTCTGTTTGCCGCCTTTGCAGAGAGCAGTGATGACAGCGTGGCAACGGCTATGGAGATGAGGAGACAGTCGAGATGGGACGAAAGGATATCGGGGGCTATGAGAAAATGGCTGACTGCGGCAATGAGGGCCGTGAACGTCATGATGAATGTGCTGGTTCCGACGGCACTCTTGAGATCCATCGAGAGGAAGAGCGTGAATACGATGAGCATCATCATGCCTCCTCCCGTTCCCACGAAGCCCGTGCCGAAGCCTATCGTCAGTCCGAAGAAGAGCGACACAGCCGCGTCGCGTCCGCTCAATGCGGTATTCATCACGTTTCCATCCTTTCTTCCGGTATCGGGTTTGAGGAGAAATCTTATTCCGATGCAGAATGTGAGAAAGAGAGAGAAGGAGCCCAGAACGACACTGCCGACCCTGAATGCGACGAACGAACCGAGAATGCACATCGATATGATGCAGACGAACATTATCCAGCCGCGTCTGAAGT
>CAZKIT010000117.1:0-5782 GCA_964552905.1 uncultured Spirochaetaceae bacterium | reverse complement strand
TTCGTATCTGCTCTGACGCAGCTCAACCTCGACACATGTTCCAACATTTCGACAAGAGATAACAGACTTCTCAGACGCATCGTAAAGGAATGCAGACAGAGAGATGTCAAGCCGAGTGAGATAATAAATGAATGGGAAGACATTGAAGAAGAGGAGAAGAACCTTCTCTTCCCCTACCAGAACAATGCGGACATGATGATAAACTCCGCTCTCGAATACGAGCTTGGTGTTCTCTATGCCGACGCGATGCCGCTCCTGCGGTCCGTCAGACTCGAAGACGGCATGGCCTACACGACGGCAAGGCGTCTCATGGCTTTCCTCGAGCTCGTCAACCCGATTTCCCCCGAGCTTGTACCGTCTGACAGCGTCCTCAGGGAATTCATCGGAGGATCGGCCTTCCTCTTATCGTAAGGCCGTTCTGTCCTCAAGTACCCCGGCTTCGAAGAGAATGTCGGGGCTTTTCTGTATCATGCGCATGAGTCTCAGAGATGATCCGCATGGCGTATTGGTGCCACTCTCCCACGCCTCGACCGTCTTTCCCGATACGTTGAAAACGGCGGCAAAGAGTGCAGTCGAGAGATGAAGGGAGAGGCGGAGAGCTCTGATTTCCTTTGCGCTCATTTCCTCGGGAGCCACGCTTTTGATGTATTTGTTGCTTTTTGCAATGACGCCCTTCTTCTTTGGAAAAAGAGCGTCCTTGATGGTATCTTTATAGTAGCTGCTGCTCAATTGGTTTTACCCAGTATGTGCATGGACTCTTCAATCTGAGCCTTCAGTTTTGCAATGCACTTGCCGCAGCCTGTTCCGGCTCCGGTAAGCCTCTGAAGATCTTCGAGGGTCCTGACCTTGTCTTCCTTCACGAGATTCTCAATCATCTGGTCGGTTACACCCTTGCATTCACAGATCATCGTCGCGACGTTGTTTCTGTAGGGATTCGGAAGATTGTGTGTCTCGAGATAGTTGTCGATGGCGGCTCTCAGAGCCTTGTCTCCAAGGACGGAGCAGTGGAACTTGTGCTCCGGAAGTCCGCCCAGCTTGTCCATGATTGCCTTCGGGGTAAGTTTGTATGCTTCCTCGAGCGTCATTCCGATAGCCATCTCACTCATCATCGATGTCGATGCAATCGCACTCGCACAGCCGTATGTGAGCCACCTCAGGTCCGCGATCTTCCCGTCCTTGACCTTGATGCCGACTCTCATCTGATCGCCGCAGGCAAGGGATCCCACTTCCCCTACGCCTTCAGCTTCGAAGTCATCACCCTCCTTCCAGAGGTTTCTCGGATTCATGAAGTGATCCTTGACTATATCTGTATAAACCCATTGTGTCATGAAACTGGATGCCATATGTCAGTCCTTTCTGGTGCTCATCTTGCGCACCTTTTCGATAATCGGAGGAAGTTTCTCGAGTGTGTACTCGACATCATCCATCGTGTTGTAACGTCCGAACGAGAAACGTATCGAACCGTGTGCGAGTTCGACATCGAGCCCGGCGGCAAGAAGAACGTAGCTCGGTTCGAGTGAGCCCGAAGCACATGCGCTTCCTGTGGATACCTCGATTCCCTCAAGGTCGAGATAGAGAAGAATGCTCTCGCCTTCAGCCGACGGGAATGAGACGTTGAGTGTGCCGGGAAGACACTTGGCCTCATCGCTCGTTCCGTTGATGACGACGTGCGGAATCTTCTCCTCGATTCCCTTTCTGAGGGCTTCCCTCATTTTCCAGAGCCTGTCATGTTCCTCCTTCAGATTCAGGCGTGCAAGTTCTGCCGCCTTCCCGAGTCCTATGATGCTCTGGTTATTGTATGTACCTGCCCTGAGTCCCTTCTCCTGGTGTCCGCCGTGAACGAAGGGTGTTATGGGGGCACCCTTCTTCGCATAGAGCACGCCGATTCCCTTCGGTCCGTAGAACTTGTGCCCAGACATGGAAAGATAATCAGCGCCGATTTCCCTGACATCGACATTTATCTTGCCGATGGCCTGGGTTGCATCGGTATGGAAATAAGCCCCCCACCTGTGTGCGATGGCCGAAGCTTCCTTCACAGGCTGGATTACTCCGCTTTCGTTGTTGCCCGTCATCACGGAAACAAGTGCGACATCCTCGCCCATCATCTTCTCGAGAGCATCAAGATCGAGCTCTCCGATGTGGTTGACGGGAACGAACTCGATTCTGTACCCCTTGCCGATGAGGTACTTTGCAGTCTCAATCGATGCCGGATGTTCGACAGTGGAGAGAAGAATGCGGTTTCTGCTGCTTCCGCTGTCAATCTGGTCTCTGAAGATATTGAAGACCGTGTTGTTCGATTCCGAGGCGCCGGAGTTGAAATATATCTCTCCGGGATCCGAATTTATCAAAGCCGCAACCATACTTCGCGCCCAGGTGATTCCGCTCATGGAGGAGCGGCCGAGAGTGTGCATGGAAGAGGCATTGCCGTAGAGGTCGGCATTCTCCTCCATGATGGCCTTCACTTCGTCAGCCATCTGCGTTGTGGCATTGTTGTCGAGATAGACAATTCTACCCATATATGTATTCCTTCTGTCCTAAAGGTAACTGCAGGAGATATCCTCGTCAAGGTTAAACGGGACAAACTCCTTTCTCCGGACTACGGGTATTATATATGATTCGACTCTCCTATGAAATAGGAAGCTAGAGGATGAGCCTCTCCATTCTTTCACTGTCTGAGACGGGACTTATCCTGATGACGGTTGCCGTTGCCGTGCCGGAGCGTGTCAGAGTCATGTCTCCGGGGTATTCCTTCTCAACTTCCTCGAAATCTAGGCCGTACCCGTCACCGTGGAGAACTATCTTCCTTCCGTCGTCATCATAGACATATCTGTCATAGTAGTGGATGAATCCCAGTCCCGCCTTCTCGACCCTTCCGTTCCAGTGCGGAGGGAAATTTAGGCTGAGGAAGGAGTCACCGTCGAGAAGAGATGCGAAGGTCTCGAGATGCGAGGCAAGGTATTCGGAGGGAGCGATAAAGTCGTATTTCCCGGTCTCATCCTTCTGTGAGGAGACTGCGACAGACGGGATACGGTACATCGCCCCCTGTCTCGCGGCCCCGCAGGTCCCGGAATAGATTGTATCTGAGGAAAGATTGTAGCCGTGATTGATGCCGCTGACGATTACGTCCGGACGCGGAAGAAGTCCCGAACGTATGGGATAGATGACACAGTCCGATGGGGTTCCCTCGAGCGAGTAGTGCCTTTCATCCCATCTCCAGGCCGTCATGCTGCCGTGAACACTCATGGAGTGGCTCTTTGCACTCTGCTCTGTATGAGGAGCTACCATAAAGACTGTGTGGCCGTGTTCTGTGAGTACTCTTTCGAGGGTGTTTATTCCCTCTGCCAGATACCCGTCATCGTTTGTCAGTAGAATATACATGTGTTACCCGATTACTTCAGAGGAAGAGTGAGGAATAAAGGAAAGTCTCTTCGGATGGAAGCCGAAGATGCGCTCGTACTCCTCCACCTTCTGATTATCGGGGAAGGTTCCGTGTTCGTCAACAACACACAGGAACGAACCGGCCTGCGAGAGAGATATCGAGACCATGCCTATGACTGTCTTGCTCTCCCTGGAGCGGCGGAAGATCCAGTCAAGTTCGGGGCTCGTAAGCTCTGCGTTCATCACAACCGAACGCTGTGCAAGCGAGAGTATCCTTCCCAGTGCCGTTCCTTCGCTCTTCTCTATGCATTCGAACGCCTTCTTCGCATATTCGGACGAGAGAAGAAGAAAGACAAGACATCTTTTCTCGTAGTCGGTAAGCGATGAGGCATAGTACCTCACATCCTTTTCTGTAAGATTTCTGAACTCTGTTCCCCTCGGAAGCTTCGTCTTCACTGCAGAAACAAGATCGGGAAGAGCTGACCTGAACTCATCATATTCGGGGGTGAGAACGGAGTACGGAATGGACGAATCGAAGATGTAGCTTCTCTCCGGCGAAAGGGCATAAGGCGCACTCCTGGTCTTGGCAGTCTTCTCGTCGTAGAGATAGACCTTTCCCTCCTCTCCGTATGTCAGCACCCAGAGATCACGCAGCCGTACTGTGTCGGAAGACGAGAAGGATGATGCGCGTACAGCCGTTTCAAAGATTACGTCTTTCGTATATCCGAGGCCGAGGAGGCTCGAAAGGGCGACAGTCATTCCGACATATATCTGGCTGAAGAGTCCGTCTCCGCATGTTGCACACCCCTTTCCTGTAAGAAGGATGTTGATCCCCGGTGCTCTGACACCCTGCTTCTCATATGCGAGATAGACACCCTTGACTGCATTCGCCCACTTGTCTTCACGTCTGTAGCGTATGCTCGTTGTGAGGAATTTCTTCTTGTCCTGCTTTGCCGTATTGACGACGCGCACCGTGTTATCACTGCGTCTCGAGAGCGTCAGAGTTATGCCGTCTGCAGTATTGCAGATGAGGCTCCATCCCTTTATGCATTCAGAAAAACATCCCACCAGCGTTGCAGGCTGCGGAACAGATACCACAGTCTCGGGCAGGACGTCAAACTCTTTCTTGTGGGCCAATGCCGGCTCGTTCAACTCGCCACTCCTTTGTGTCAATTATCAGCCCTGAAGGTTGAAAACGCAAATAAATTCGGATGGCGGTTTGAAATAAATTATTATCCGCAGAAGCAGGTTCTCACGCCTTCTGATAGAGCCGGGACTTCTGAAAGACTACAGGACGCGCCAGTATCCTCCCTTCTTCGAACCGACGCTCTCGAGCTTTCCGCGTTCCTTGAGCAGTTTGAGAATCTGACTTACCCTTGTTGTTCCAATCTGACAGAAGTCGGAAACATCCCTGACTGTAAATGTCGGGTTATCTTTAAGTGCCATAAGAACCCTGGCTTCCGCCCTAGTCAGATCATTGACATCAATATGCTTCATGGAAGGAGTGAACGCGAAAGGTATAGTGACTGTTATGTAATTCTCCCTGATGGTGAATGCGCTTTTACCGTATTTGCCGACTATCACAAGATTGCCGTGTCCTGTCTGTTCGACAATGTTCAGCTGTCCCATGATTCTGAAAAGCCCGGGGTTTACCGGATGTGACACTCCGCTGTAGAAATCGTCCTCCGTATAGCCGAAAGGAAGGCCTCCTGTCGATATGATTTCCAGTCTGTCATCAAAGATATATACACAGGGAGGGACATTCCTTACCCATCTGTTATGTATGCAGGCATTTGTCCATGCCTCCTCGAATGCATGCGCGTCGAAGAGCCTTGTCTCCTTCCTCTCAAGAGAGGACTCGATGTCCACCATTGTTTCATTGAGGGAGAGAACATAGTTATCTGCCTCCTCCATGGCACTTATGAGACATTTGTAGCCGTACTCGTTCCTCGATATCATCTTCGTCTTGTCCTTTCCGGAAAAGCGTACGACCTTGACTGATATGTCATTTTCGTCTGCAAGAAGCTGGGCAAGCATGTTGAACCGTCCGTTAACCATAAGGCCTGCATTCCTGCAGAAGTTCTCATCATTTATGGTAAGGCCGTTCTTCATGTAGAAGTATTTCAGAGTATTGAAGGAAAGATCCTGGTTTATACACTCTATCGATTCAAGAGAAGATGACTCGGAAGAGAAGAAAAGCTCCCGCAGAAGTTCCGGATCTATCTTCTTGTTGGAACTTCCGACACGGATTCTGTAATCTCCGGAACTTGAATAAGGCTTGCGGTTTTCCCTTGCACTGACATGGATGACCTTCCGTCCGTCGTAATCCTCAATAAAGCTATTGCTGATGTCCATGTAGCCGAAGAAATTGTCTACCGTTTTCTCAGTTCCTTCACTCTTTCCT
>CAZKIT010000116.1:0-5788 GCA_964552905.1 uncultured Spirochaetaceae bacterium | reverse complement strand
CTTGTTAAACCAGTACAGTCATAGAATGCAGAGTCTCCGATGCTTGTGACTGAACCAGGAATGCTAATGTTTGTTAAAACAGTACAGCCATGGAACGCATCGTTTCCGATGGTTGTGACTGAATCCGGTATTGTGACACTCGTCAGATTAGTACAGCCGTAAAATGCATTGTCATCAATGCTTGTGACAGAGTCAGGTATAGTAACGCTTGTCAGGTTTTTCCATCCGCCAAAGACACCTGAAGCGGGGTTCATTGAAGACGGGATACTTATGTCTTTTAAATTAGTACAACCGATGAATATCTTTTGTCCGAAAGTGGTAACAGAACTCGGAATGCTGATGCTTGTCAAACTTGTACAATTGCTGAATGCTTCATGGCCGATTTCTGTAAGAGATTCTGGTAATATAACACTCGTTAGTTTCGAACAATACGAAAAAGCACAGGTTTCAATGATTTCAACTCCGTTTCTTAATGTAACACTTTCCAAGGCATTGCAATTCTTAAAGGCAAAAAGACCTATTGTTTTAACTGTTCCCGGAATTGAGATACTGGTTATTTTTCCGTTGCCTTCGAAGCTTGGCAACAAGGTAACCTTTCTTCCGCCTATTTCACTTGGAATTATAATATCTCCACTAATATTTTCTTCATTGATAAAAGATAACTTGCCAGAGTAATCTACACGGTAAGTATCATTTTCAACGTACCACGCCTCCCATACACCATATAAGGTCGTTGAATACTTTGAAGAGAATCTGTCATAAGCTTTGTACTCGACACTCCCGTTTAATGATGTAGACCATCCCACAAAAGCATACTTTTTATAAGTATTGTTCCAAAGGTCATTACCACTAGGCAGTGTAACCTCCTCGTCTGCATAGGTGTTTTCCATTGCAACTGAACCAGCAAACATTTCGAACGGCAGGTTCGGATTCAATGTAATCGCGATAGGAACTCTTTCTGAACACCCCGCAAGGAGCAACAGAACTGCAAGTAAAATAAAAATGTATTTCTTCATGAAATCCTCCTCGAACAAGTCTACTGGGGGGGGGCATCGCTGTCAAACCTTTTCGTCGTGAATGAAAATATCTCATATTCATGCCCGTTCTTCGTTTTCTGACGCTCACATCATTCCAGATGATTCTTTCCGGGGCTGAAAAAATACTTCACACAGACCCCTCTTTTTGAGTTACACTGTTAGAGCGCGTTAAAAGAATAACAAAGAGAGGTAGATGGTGGCAGATTCCTTCGATATCCAGAGAGCAAGCCTGTTGAAGAGATTCTCGGCTTTCCTTTTAGATTTCATAGTAATTACCATATTATCGACACTGTTCATTTATCTCATTTCACTTGTCACGCACTTCGACTACTACAACACGCAGCTTACCTCTTCCTATTCAAAGTATGAAAGCGAGTACGGGATAACCTTCTCCATATCGGAAGAGGAGTATGAAGGCTACTCCGACGAGGAGAGGGGACGCTACGACGAGGCATACAACACGCTAATCGGGGATGAGGAAGCCATGGAGAACTACCAGAGAGTCATGAACCTGACGCTCCTGAGCCTCTCTCTCGGAATCTTCCTCGCGGTATTCGTGAGCGAGTTCCTCGTTCCGCTTCTCTTCGGGAACGGAGTGACGATCGGCAAGAAGATATTCGGCCTCGCCGTGATGAGAAAGGGCGGGTGGAGGATAAACTCCCTTTCCCTCTTCATACGTGCGGTACTCGGCAAATACACCATCGAGATAATGGTTCCCGTCCTCATGATCATCATGATTCTCTTCAATATGATCGGCATCGCCGGAACCATTGTCATAATCGGCATCATCGTCACGAACTTCCTTCTCGTGATGACACGCTATGAGCATCAGGCCATCCACGACATCCTCTCGGACAGTGTTGTCGTCGACTGGGGCTCCCAGAAGATATATGAAAGCGAAGAGGATGTTATCGAGGCAAAGAAGGTAAGGGCCAGAGAAGAGGCCGAAAGATCGGGTTATTGAAAAAGGATATAGAAAATGAAGGTTGAACTGCAGAATCTGACAAAGATTTTCCCCTCAAGAAACAAGAAATCGAACGAAGAGGTTGTTGCCGTAAACGACATGAGCATCACGATTCCCGACGGCAAGCTCGTGGGACTCCTCGGCCCTTCGGGATGCGGAAAGAGCACGACGCTCTATATGATCAGCGGCCTCCAGAAGGCCACGGCCGGAAAGATTTTCTTCGGCGACGATGATGTCACGCACCTCAGTCCGGAGAACAGGGGAGTGGGTCTTGTCTTCCAGAACTATGCCCTCTATCCCCATCTCACCGTCAAGCAGAACATTCTCTTCCCCCTGCAGAACCTCAAGGGCGAGGACAGACTCAGCAAGGACGAGATGCTCAAGAGGACGATGGAGGTCGCATCCCTGGTTCAGATAGACGAACTCCTGGAGCGCAAGCCCTCCGAGCTCTCCGGCGGCCAGCAGCAGAGAGTCGCCATCGCGAGAGCTCTGGTGAAGATGCCGAGAGTGCTTCTTCTCGACGAACCCCTGTCCAACCTCGACGCAAGACTGAGGCTGCAGACGAGAGAGGAAATCAGACGCATACAGAGAGAGACGAAGATCACGACCGTCTTCGTCACCCATGACCAGGAGGAGGCCATGAGCATCTCCGACGAGATCGTCATCATGAAGAAGGGCGTCGTCCAGCAGATAGGTTCCCCGCAGGATGTCTACGACAGCCCGGACAATCTCTTCGTCGCGAAGTTCCTCGGAACACCTCCGATCAACGTCTTCCTCGGCAAGATAGAGAAAGGCGGTCTCTATATCGGAGACGACAGGATAGGGGATGCTGATGCATCCGACCAGGGAGTATATGTCGGAATAAGACCCGAGGGCTTCATCCTCGATGAAAACGGTCCTTTCCACTGCACTCTCAAGGCAGTCGAAGTCATGGGACGCGATGTCTCCATAGTTGCAGGTAATCCTTCTCTTGTAAGCCAGACACTCCGTGCTATCATCCCGTCAGACACCGTCATGGACAGGGAGAGGAAGGATATCTCCTTCTCGCTCAAGAAGAACAAGGTCTTCGTCTTCAACCATGAAAGCGAAGAGCGCATCATCCTGGAGAACTGAGTATGGTAGAAAGCGAACACAGATGGAAAGCATGGCTCTATCTCGCGCCTGCCATCATATTACTTCTCATATTCACCGTATGGCCGATCATCAACACGGTCAGAATGGCCTTCCTTGAAAACTATTCGGGGCTCAAGGCCGTCGGCGGGGCCACGTTCAGTTTCGGCATCGGGAACTTCGTGAAGGTTCTCAAGTACCAGAAGTTCCTGCAGTGTCTCAAGAACACGGTACTGCTGTGTGTTATCACGGTTCCGGTGTCGACTGTACTGGCTCTTCTCATTGCAGTCTGCCTCAACTCGATAAAGTTCCTGCAGAAGCCCCTGCAGACAATCTTCTTTCTTCCATATGTGACGAACTCCATAGCCATAGGCATGGTCTTCGCCGCGATGTTCAACATCGTCGGCTCGTTCTACGGAACGAAGAACGAGATCATCGTCACGGCGGGCATCATAAACAACATCATCGAATTCTTCGGCGGTACGCATGTCAACTGGATAAATGCCGGCTCGTCATATCTGGCCAACATGACTGTCATGGTGGTCTATATCGTATGGAATGCCCTTCCGTTCAAGATTCTCATACTGCTGGGAGGTCTCCAGTCGGTCAACAAGCAGTACTATGACGCTGCGCGTGTCGACGGCACATCAAGAAGAAGGATCTTCACCCGGATAACCGTTCCTCTCCTCAGCCCGATGATTGCATACGTCGTCATCACCGGCTTCATCGGGGGCTTCAAGGAATACACCTCGATAGTCGGTATCTTCGGCGAGGACATGGGCCCTGCAGACGCTGCGGGAAGACTCAACACGATGGTCGGCTTCATCTATGACGCACTGAGCACCAACAACCAGGGACGTGCCTCCGCTGCGGCACTCATCCTCTTCGCCATAATCCTGGCGGTCACTCTCGTAAACCTCCGGGTGAGCAAGAAGAGAGTACATTATTGAGGAGGACGCGAGAATGAAAATGAAAATAATGCATCTTCAGGACATGCAGAAGGTCTCCATCCACCAGAGGGTCATCTTCGTCTGTGTACAGGTACTTCTCTATGCATTCCTCCTCGTTATGGCGGCAGTCGTCCTCTTTCCGTTCTACTGGATGATAATCTCCTCCCTGAAGTCTCTGGACGAGTACCGCATGAGCGTCCCGACATTCTTCCCGAGGAAGATTCTCTTCTCGAACTATGCGACGGCATTCACGACGGCGAACCTCGGGCGTCTTTTCCTCAACACCTTCTACGTCGGAATCGTGTCGACGGTTCTCTCGCTCGTCATCACGATACTTTCGGCATTCGCGTTCGCACGCCTTGAGTTCAGGGGAAAGGATGCGCTCTTTGCGGCGCTCCTTGCAACCATGATGATTCCCGGAGAGCTCTTCACCATCACGAACTATTCGACGGTTACGAAGCTGGGATGGATAAACACCTATACGGTTCTCATCGTCCCGTTCCTTGTCTCCGTCTTCTACATCTACCTTCTGAGACAGAACTTCCTCCAGATACCGAACGAACTGTACCTTGCGGCGAAGGTCGACGGAACGAGCGACTTCAAGTATCTGGTGAAGGTCATGATTCCGCTTTCCCTCCCGACTCTCATCTCCATCACGATACTCAAGATGATGGGCGCCTGGAACAGCTACATCTGGCCGCGTCTCGTTGCGAACGACTCTGCGCACAGACTCATAACGAACGGTCTCAGAAACGCATTCACCGAGAGCACGGGGGATGTGAACTACCCTGTGCAGATGGCGGCTGTCGCACTTGTGTCGGCACCTCTCTTCCTCGTCTTCGTATTCCTCCGCAAGTACATCATGAAGGGAGTATCGCGAAGCGGTATCAAGGGCTGAAATTAATTTAAAGGATATATATTTAAGGAGATTAATATGAAAAAACTACTTTCAGTTGTACTTCTTTCATCTCTTGTCATTCTTTCCGCATTCTGCGGAGGCGGCAAGGAGGAAAGCGCTGCTTCCTCTTCCGCTCTCTTCGACGTGCCGGAAGGCGGCTATGACGGAAGTGAAGTTACAATCACATTCTATCACACGATGGGTTCGACTCTTGTCGAGGTCCTTGACCAGTATATCGAGGAATTCAACAAGCTCTATCCGAACATCACCATCGAGGCGACACAGATCGGCGGCTATGACGATGTCAGAGACCAGATTTCAACTGAAATCACAGTCGGCAACCAGCCCAACATCGCATACTGCTATCCCGACCACGTCGCTCTCTACAACCTTGCAGGTGCAGTCGCGGCTCTCGATAATCTCATCGACAGCGACATCACGGTCACAAGAGCTGACGGCACGACTGAAAAGCTTGGACTTACCGACGAACAGAAGTCTGACTTCATCACAGGCTACTACGAGGAAGGAAGACAGTTCGGCGACGGCCTCATGTACACTCTTCCATGGTCGAAGAGCACGGAAGTCCTCTACTACAACAAGACCTTCTTCGATGCCAACGGCCTGACGGTTCCTACAACATGGGACGAGATGGAGGAACTGTGCAGGAAGATCAAGGAAATCGACCCGACAAGCATTCCTCTCGGATACGACAGTGAGGGCAACTGGTTCATCACGATGACCGAGCAGCTCGGTTCTCCCTACACATCAGCTACAGAGCCTCACTACCTCTTCAACAACGACACCAACAAGGCATTCGTCAAGAGATTCA
>CAZKIT010000115.1:0-5893 GCA_964552905.1 uncultured Spirochaetaceae bacterium | reverse complement strand
GGGTTTTACCCATTACCATTGCCACGCCACAGGGCGCCATTCGTTATATTACAGAATCGTGGGAAGATAATCAAGGCTCAAGACTATGTACAAATTTCTGTGTTTATTTTTTTCACATTCTGCTCAATGATTTTCCTCTTTTCTGCTCAATTTTATTTCTACAAATTGCTCAATTTTATGAACAAAAGAAAATGAAAGCATAAAATTATTGATAGAATAAGGGTTTATTAGTACCTATTGATACCTGTTTTGTACACACTTTTTGTACACAGCCCCGGATTTCTACCTCTCCTTATTGTAAATATTTCAATTTCCCGATTGATTAAATACTTACTTTATAAGGGTTTGCAAAACCATTCTTAAAAATAAAAATTCCAGGAGCGCACGGGATCGAACCGTGATATGGAGAATCAAAATCTCCTGCCTTAACCATTGGGCTACGCCCCTAATTCCATGTGAACGATAGCAGAAAAGAGGACTTCAGTCTATAAAGAGCTTACGGGAGGCTATCAATTCGCTTTCCGTTCCCTTCCATTCCATCTCCGAGAGCAGGAACCAGACACTTCCGCTTCCCGAGAGCGAAAGATAGTCATTCTTCCCGAGTCTGTTTTTTAGGTTATCATACATCTCTGTTCCCTCGATTTTCTCGAAGTCGTTGGGAAATGAAGTGCGCTCTATGGGGAAGGAAATATCAGGAAGGGGCCATGAGTCAAGCTGGAAGGAATCGAGTTTTCCGTAAGCCTCCTTTGTCGACGTTCCGCTCCCCGGAGCCCGGAAGAGCGTTATATATCTGTATCCTCCGGGAAAACTCCTCTCTTTGATCTTCTCCCCGACGCCCTCGACGTATGCAAATCTGAAGCCCGAAGTGAAGAACGGGACATCGGCTCCGACTGAAGAAGAGAGAGAAAGAAGGCTAGCACTGTCCATTGCTCCAAAATGTCTGTTCAGAACCCTCAGCACTGCCGCGGCATCGCTGCTTCCTCCCCCGAGTCCGGCCTTTGTCGGGATGTTCTTCCTTATTCTTATATGTACTCCGAATACGAGACCTGTCTTCTCCCTGTAGAGTCTCACCGCCTTTGCCATGAGATCCTCTCCCGATTCCAGATACCCTTCGTTTCCTTCAATTTCTGTCGAGTCACCGTTGTTTATTTCAACTTCGATGTCATCGGAGAAGGGAATGAGCAGGAAGTAAGACGAAAGCGTGTGATAGCCGTCATCTCTCCTTCCCGTAATCTTCAGTCCTATATTGACTTTCGCCTCCGCCTCGATTCTGTACACCATGGATACAGTGTAGTCTAAAGCGGGCTTTTTGAATATTCTTATCTCATGAGCCGGATAAAAGCGCTTATTTTCGACAAGGACGGAACACTTTTCCCCTACTCTCTCTGGATTAATCCGATGAGGAGAACCCTCACGGAAAACCTTCCGGTGGCAAAGAGGAGAAACAGGGACGAAATCGTCTCCGCCTTTCTCTCCGTCCTCTCCGTCGACGGGGACAAGATAGCATCATCAAGTCTCCTCTTCGACAGAAGAAAAAGGGTCATGGGATTTCTGAAGCTTGTTACGCTGACGGCGAAGTATCACCTCAATCCCTACAGGGCGATGAGAGGATTCCTCTCTCTTCGCGACAGATACTTCCACGGCTTCCGGGAAGAACTTGAAGAATATGATTTGTCTTCTGTCAGGAACACGCTCAGAGATCTTCAGGAGAAGGGAATCATCCTCGCGCTTTTCTCGAATGACTCTCCCTCTTCCGTGGAGATTGTGACTGACGCGCTCTCTCCCGTTACGTTCTCCTACTTCGTCGATTCTT
This sequence comes from uncultured Spirochaetaceae bacterium, assembly GCA_964552905.1. GTDB lineage: Bacteria > Spirochaetota > Spirochaetia > Sphaerochaetales > Sphaerochaetaceae > Ornithospirochaeta. The sequence goes on along the minus strand of CAZKIT010000115.1, from coordinate 4,080 downwards.
CATCCCGTATAAGGAAACCGAATGTGTACTCAATACGCGTCTTCGGGGAGCTCTTCGACCTCCGGTGTGACGAAATAGCTCTCGTCAGCGACACTCCCGAGGACCTCATGATGGGAAGAAAGGCGGGATGCGGCCTTGTGATAGGACTTTCGGGAACGATGAAAAAAGAGGAGATAGCCCCATTTGCGGACAGAGTCATCTCCTCCCTCGATGCTCTCCCGGCACTTCTCAGTGATTGACCTTTCTCGTCTGGCAGCCGCACTTAGGGCAGAACACGGCGCCGTCGGTTATGTGGAAGCCGCAACGCGGGCAGTCATACTCCCCGACAGCCTCCTCTTCCTCATTCTCCTCTGCAGTGTCCGTCACTCCGGTCTCCATCTTCTTTTTCTCTTCCATTTCCCTTCTGAATTTCTCATAATCCTCTCTCGTGACCTTCACGAGCTTCGCGCCTTCCCTGCTGAAGAGAACACGTCTCTTGAGATAATAGACAGATACCAGAACTGCAAAGACTATTCCGATAACCGATGAGAGTATATATACGGAAAGTGAATTCCTTATCGAGAGTACAAGAGCCCAGATGTTGTCTGCTGCCTTCACCGCCATCAGGACAATGAGCGTTATGAGAGCAGAGCGCTTGAATGTGAAAAGACCCCGGAAAGTACAGAAGACGAGAAGAAGAACAACGATGCTCTCCAGAAGTGTTATGATGTTGAATGTACTGAAGCCCTCCTCAGCGCAGTTTCTTACTGCCGTAAGAAGGGAATATATGCCGGTAAAGACATTCAGCGGCATTATGATTGTCGAAAAGAAGCGATGAAATCTCAGCTGTACCTGTTCCATGTCGTTAATATAACCGATTGAACGGCTTCCGGAAAGAAGCGGGCCTCCTTCCGGAGACCCTGGCTTTCTTATTTCGGGATAACCCTCATGAACTTCTTCTTGCCGCTCTTGAGAAGGAATGCGCCGTCCTTGAGATCGTCAGTCGAGAAGACCTTCCTGAAGTCAGTGACCTTTTCGCCGTTGACTTCGGCCCCGCCCTGGATTACAAGACGTCTTGCTTCTCCGTTACTCGGGGTGAGTCCGGACTTCGTAAAGAGATCAAGCACTCCGATTCCGTTCTCGATGAGGCTCTTCTCGATTTCGGCTGTGGGAAGGTGCTCGCTGCTGCCTCCGCCCTGGAAGAGCGACTGAGCCGCGCTCTTCGCCTTCTCGGCTTCCTCCTCACCGTGGATGATCTTCGTTATCTCATAGGCAAGTCTTGCCTTGGCGTCGTTGATGTTGCGCCCGGGATCCTCATATTCCTTTATCTCGTCGAGATCCATGAATGTGAAGAGCTTCATGAACTTGATGGCGTCTCCGTCCGCAACGTTTCTCCAGTACTGGTAGAAATCATACGGTGAATAGAGGTTTCTGTCCAAGAAGACCGCGCCCTTCTCGCTCTTTCCCATCTTCTTGCCGTCAGCACGCATGATGAGATTGAACGTGAGGCCGAAGCACTCCTCGCCACCCATTCTCTGGATGAGGTCGATGCCGGCCACAATGTTGCCCCACTGGTCGGCACCGCCTATCTGGAGTCTTGTGCCGTACTTCTCGTTGAGCATCTTATAGTCGTAGGACTGAAGAAGCTGGTAATTGAACTCGATGAAGCTCAGGCCTCTCTCGAGTCTCTGCTTGACACCTTCGAATGTGAGCATGCGGTTGACGGAGAAATACTTTCCGACATCCCTGAGGAACGAGATGTAATTGAGATCTACAAGCCAGTCGGCGTTGTTCGCGATGACGGCCTTTCCGTAGCCCTCCGGAGGGTTTTCGGAGAAGTCGACGACTGTTGCGAGCTGCCTGGCAATATTCTCAGCATTCCTGTTGATTTCCTCAATCGGAAGAATCTTCCTCATCTCCGTCTTTCCGGACGGATCACCGATGAGCCCGGTGCCGCCGCCGACAAGGGCGACGGGTCTGTGGCCGTACATCTGGAGGTGATGCATTGCAAAGAACGGCACGATGTGGCCTACATGCAGTGACGGTCCCGTGGGGTCCGTTCCGCAGTAGAAGGAGACACTCTCCCTGTCCATGAGATCACTCAGGCCGTCGAGGTTGGTGCAGTCCTTTACGAATCCTCTGTCGAATAAAACCTGCAGGGCTTTGTTCATACTCTCTTGTACTCCTTGATTTTCTCTTTGATGAACGGCACGAGAGAATCAACAGAGACTCTCTCCTGCTTCATTGAATCACGGAAACGTACCGTTACCGTCTGGTCCTCAAGAGTCTGGTAGTCGACTGTCACGCAGTACGGAGTTCCGATTTCATCCTGACGGCGGTAGCGGCGTCCGACTGCACCTGACTGATCGTAATATGTCGTGAAATCATCTCTGAGGTCGTGCTCGAGTTTCTGGGCATACTCTCCCAGGCCGTCCTTCTTGACGAGAGGAAGAACTGCGACCTTGACAGGAGCGATGAGCGGATGGAAGTGAAGCACTGTTCTTGTGTCGCCTTCCGGAGTCGGCTCCTCGTCGTACGCATCGCTGAGTGCCATGAGGACGTTTCTCGTAAGACCTGCAGATGTCTCGACGACATACGGGATATATCTCTCGTTCGTCTCCGGATCGAGATATGTGAGATCCTTTCCGGAGAACTTCGTGTGCTGCGTGAGGTCGTAGTCGGTTCTTGAATGGACACCCTCGAGTTCCTGCCAGCCCATCGGGAAGAGGAACTGGATGTCATAGGCATCCTTTGCATAGAATGCGAGCTCATCCGGTCCGTGCTGGTGCCATCTGAGGTGCTCCGGATGGATACCCATCTTGGAGTAGAACTTCATTCTCTCCTCTCTCCAGTAGGGGAACCACTCCTCGTCGGTACCGGGCTTGCAGAAGAACTGCATCTCCATCTGCTCGAATTCGCAGGAGCGGAAGATGAAGTTCTTGGTGGTGATCTCGTTTCTGAAGGACTTACCCACCTGTGCGATTCCGAACGGAACCTTCACTCTGCTCGACTGGAGGATGTTCTTGTAATCCACGTAGATTCCCTGTGCAGTCTCGGGCCTGAGGTAGACAACCGATGCCGCATCCCTGTTCGCACCGATGTGGGTCTCGAACATGAGGTTGAAGTTCCTCGGTTCTGTAAACGAATTCTTGTTGCCGCATACGGGGCAGGGAGCATTGAGGTCGATCTGGTCGGCGCGGAAACGCGACTTGCAGACCTTGCAGTCGACCATCGGGTCGGTGAAGTTCGACACGTGGCCGCTTGCCTCCCAGACCCTGGGGTGCATGAGAATCGAGGCGTCGAGGCCTACGATGTTGTCGTGCATCCTCGTCATCTCCTTCCACCAGAAATCACGGATGTTGTTCTTGAGTTCCACGCCCATCGGACCGTAGTCGTAGGCGCCGTTGAGGCCTCCGTAGATTTCGGAGGACTGGAATATGAATCCCCTTCTCCTGCAGAGCGATATGATCTTGTCCATTGTTACTTCAGCCATTTCTTAATTCTCCTTTAAAAATTTAACAGCTCTTTCAAGTCTCTTCCTGCATTCATCGAGTCCGAGAAGTCTTATCGAATCGAAGAGAGGAAGCGAAACCGTGGAATTGGTGAGAGCGACACGGATGGGCTGGAACACTCCGTTGACCTTGACACCCTCTTCCTTCGATAGTGCCACGAGATCCTCCTCGATCGCACTCTCCTCACGTCCGGACTCAACTCCGTCGAGAAGAATCTTCATTCCCTTCTCAAGTGCTTCAAGCGTATTCTCGTCGGTGCTTCCCTTTGCACAGTACACACTCTTGTCCGTGACGGGCTTGTCCTCGAAGAGGAATGCCGTAAGAGGCACGCAGTCGGAAAGTGTCTTCATTCTCTCCCTGACTGACGGCATGAGCGAAAGAATATAGTTCTTCTCGTCCCCGGTCGGTTCCGGGGATACATATCCGGCCTTCTGGAAGTAAGGCATGCAGAGTGACGCAAGTTCCTCGTTGCTCTTCTGTCTGATGTACTGGCCGTTGAACCAGTCAAGCTTGTTGTAGTCGAACTTCGCAGGTGCGGAGTGGATGTTCTCGAGGCGGAAACACTTCTCGAGATCGCTCTTCGAGAAGA
>CAZKIT010000114.1:0-5942 GCA_964552905.1 uncultured Spirochaetaceae bacterium | reverse complement strand
GAATCATCTGCCTCGTGGTCATCATTCTGAACAAGCTCACAAACAAGAAGAAAAAAGACGACAAATAAGCCTCATTTCTTCACATCAACAGACGGCTTCCGGAAAGGGAGCCGTTTTCTTCTGCTTCTGTCCCGTTTTCGTAGGTTTTTTGCTTGTAAATCAAGAAGTTACCATATAGCAGACTACTCACCTTCTATGATAGAATGCTTATGGGGTCTTTTGGCCCTGGCGTTGCGAACGCAATGGCGGTCAGCCTTCTTATCGGTGTCATCCGTTGAGGGGCTGTGTCTCCTCAAATCCTGCGGGTGAGAGGAGGTGACTATATGAAATTTACAGTGATGCTCAAATTTCTGTTTGACGTTCTGCAGGCTGTGGAAAGCGGTTCTGTCCATTCTGGATAAATTAAAAAAGTCTCGCCTTGAGTCGAAAGAGAGCGAGACTAATTCGCGATTGAAGTAGGCTGACCGCTATCGCAGCGCCCTTCTTTATCTGTATATTACTATCACATCAGTTAAGTGTCAATTAAGGAAAAATCTGATGCATGCTTTACAATTAACAGTTATCAGGTTGAAGGTATCTGATTCATGGTGAAATCACACGATGAATACTCTCTTCATTTCATACCAGCAATACTTTCGACCCTCTTCAGCGATGTTGTGGAAAGAAGGAACTCGCTCTGTCTCAGCATTCCTCCCATGTAGATGTGTCCCGGATGGAATGTCATCTTCGACTCATACTCATACGGAAGATAGACGTGGTACTCCCTTGCGTGAAGGGTATCATCAACCTTTCTGTAGTTACGCTCAGTTATGCCGCAGCCCGGCATGATGATTATCCTGTCTCCGGCCCTTCTGATGAGCTCGGAGAGGAGATCGAGGCCTTCGACGACAGAGGCTTCCTGACCGCTTGTGAGAATTCTGTCGACCCCGAGAGAAACAAGCGTCTCGAGAGCCTCGAACGGGTCACGGGTCATATCGAAGGCACGGTGGAAGGTGACGGGAAGAGGACGCGCTATGGAAATAAGCTCCGCAGTGCGGCTCTTATCGACAGTGCCGTCGGGATTGAGAATGCCGAAAACAATCGAATCCGCCCCGTTCTCCCTGAAGATCCTCACTTCCTCCTTCATGATCTCGTACTCGATATCCGAGTAGCAGAAGTCACCGCCGCGTGGACGCACCATTGCGGAGATGGGAATATGAGTGTGTCTTCTCGCCGCGATGAGAGTCCCCAGCGACGGCGAGAGTCCCCCTTCGAAGAGCGACGAGCAGAGTTCGACTCTGTCGGCCCCGCCCCTTTCTGCTGTGATGACGCTCTCTGCATTCTCCAGGCATATTTCAATAAGCGGTTTTGCCATCCTCTTTTTCTCCTTTTCAGCCTCTGTTCTTTACTGTTTTCGTCTTTAGTGATAAATATCCGGTGCTTATCGGGAATTCTATGAAATATAGTACCTCACCTTCTGCATTCGGAACAGAAAAACTTAGCCGTCTGATTCTTCACATGGCACCGCCTGTGATGCTGTCGCAGCTCATTCAGGCTCTCTATAACATAGTCGACAGCTATTTCGTCGGCTCATACTCAACATCGGCCCTCACCGCACTCTCCGTTGTCTATCCCCTGCAGTGGCTGATTACGGCACTTGCCGTGGGATTCGGCACCGGTGTCAACACCTACTCCTCACGTCTCTATGCCCTGGGAGAGAATGACAAGGCAGACAGGACCGGCGGTACGGGTATGATTCTCGAACTAGTCATCTGGCTCTTTTACTCCCTCTTCATACTTCTGTTCCTGAAGCCGTATGTTCATCTCTCCGCAAACGGAGAGGATGTAATCAGGGACTCCCTGACCTACGGCTACATAGTGGGACTGGGGTCCTTCGGTCTCTTTCTCGAAAGCAACTGGACGAAGGTTCTGCAGGCAAGAGGAGAGATGACGATTCCGATGGTGGCGCAGGTAAGCGGAGCGCTTACGAACATCATCTTCGACCCCATTCTCATCTACGGTCTCGGACCGTTCCCGGAGATGGGAGTCAAGGGAGCGGCTATCGCAACTGTCATGGGACAGTGCGTCGCGGCACTCGTAGTATGTCCGAAGGGATTCAGGAAACCGCCGAAGAGAAAGGACGAATTCAGGGTGCTTGCAAAGAACACACTCCGCCTCGGCTATCCATCGATGCTGAGCCAGTGCACGATGAGCCTTTACATCATCGTCCTCAATCTCATCCTCGCAACCTTCTCCGATGCGGCAGTGACAGTACTCGGACTTTACTACAAGTACCAGTCGTTCTTTTTCATCCCGCTCCTGGCACTTCAGACATGCGTTGTACCCATCATCAGCTACAACTGGGCGAAAAGAAACTACAGACGCTGCAGGGAATGTGTGAACATGACGCTCATCGTAGCCTCCGTCTTCATGCTTATAGGAATGTTCTGTTTCTGTGTCATACCAAAGACTCTCCTAACCGTCTTCACTCATGATGAAGGCGTCCTCGAAGTCGGCATCCCCGCATTCAGACTCATCGGCCTCTCGTTCATCAGTGCGGTATTCTCGCTGACGTTCCCGGTATTCTTCCAGTCGATAGGTTCCTCGGTGAAGAGCACGATGCTGGCCCTCACCCGCCAGATATTCTGTCTTATCCCGTTCTTCTACATTCTCTCGAGAATATCACTCACGGCAACATGGGCGGCATTCCCGCTCTCAGAGACGACGGCAGGAGTTGCCGGCCTCATCTGTTACGTAAGGGAAATAAGACGATGGAAGAAGGAGAATTCAACATCTGTCAGCAGTACTCTCTGAGTGACGCAATCAGGGACGCCATGTATTCCTTTCCGAAGTCTGATGATATGTAGATGAGACTCTTGAGAGTAAGCTCACGCTTCTTCTCTTCGGGAACCGTGTCTTCTTTGATGATTTTCTCAAGGAGTGTGAAAATCTCCCTTGTCGGCTCATTGTCGAGCTCGGAGAGCTTATCCTGGGGATAGTCATCGTTGTGGCCGCAGGGATGCTGACATACAAAGCAGGACGGAACGGTGCGCTTCTTCGCGTCGAGAAGATCCTCTTTGAGCTTATCCTTCCGGGAGGAAAGATCTTCTTTGCTGACAAGAACTGTCGTATCGAGAAGGATGGCCATAACGTCCTCAAGAGGATTCGTGTCGCTCTCGAGAGCCCTGGAAAGCCCAATAAGCGATGACATGACGGAAAGTGCATCGTCCGAAAAATATTTACCCATAGATTCCTGCCTCCTCAGAAATATTAGCAGTACGCCTCTCTTTCTTCAATTTCCAATCTTGTTCTATACTCTCGGCATGGATGATTATCTTATAAGAACTGAAATGCTCATCGGAAAGGAGGCTGTGGAAAAGCTCTCCTCGTCCCGCGTCGCCGTATTCGGACTCGGGGGTGTCGGAGGCTACACGGTGGAAGCCCTTGCAAGAAGCGGCGTGGGGGCGCTCGATCTCGTCGACAATGACACTGTCGCCCTTTCCAACCTCAACCGCCAGATAATCGCCACCCGTGACACAATCGGGATGAAGAAGACGGAGGCGGCCGCAAGGAGGGTAAAATCAATAAATCCGTCCTGCCGCGTCACGCTTCACGATGTTTTTTATCTTCCCGAAACAAGTAATCTGTTCGACTTCAGAGAGTATGACTACATCGTCGACGCCATAGATACAGTTACGGGAAAGCTGCAGCTTATCGAGGAAGCCGGACGCTGCGGCACCCCGATAATCTCCTCGATGGGAGCGGGCAACAAGCTCGACCCCACACTCTTCAGGGTTGCGGACATATATGAGACAAGCGTCGATCCCCTCTGCCGTGTGATAAGAGGCGAATGCCGTAAACGCGGGATAAGAAAACTCAAGGTCGTCTACTCGACGGAGAAACCTCTGACTCCCCTCTTTACTGAGGAGGAAAGCACACGGCGTTCCACTCCTTCTTCCATTGCCTTCATTCCCTCGGTATGCGGCCTCATCATCGCAGGCGAAGTCATCAAAGACCTTATTCCTGCATCTCCTGTTTCTCTTTCCTGAGCCTGTTGTAATCGCTGTGGAGTGTTGTCATCACTTCCCTCAGCTCATCACTGAAGCCGTCAAGGTCCGAGGGCGTTATGACACCGTCAATAAGAAGAGAGAGAATGTTATTCTTCATCGCAGAACGGCTCATCCTCATGTTGAGACAGTCCTGGTAGGAATCCTTTTTCACCTTCTTCTCGAGAGAGTAGAACTTGTCCACAGCATTACCCGGAGACGACAGGAAAGCGATGTATCTGTCTATGACCTTCGTCTGTATATAGCTCTCCACCCATCCGGAAAAGCGGGTACGGAAAAGTTTCCAGTCATCCTCATTGACGCCGGGTTCTCTGTATGCTGCCATTATCTCACCTCTTCTTTCTGTCCTGAAGCGGAGCTCCTCTGTCGTAGTTCCGTCCTCAGGGACTGTCACGACGACAGTGTAACACACCATTTCACGGCAGTGCCACCTTTTCGTAAGACCGGAGTATCTGAGAGGAGAAAGAAGAGAAATGAAATCATCCCCTCCGTCTGAGGAAGGGATGTACAACTATTTGAAGAGAGGGAACGTTATCTCAATCTTCGTACCTTTACCGGGTTCGGATGAGAGATTTATCTTCCCGTTCATTCTGAGAGTGGCGTTCTTGACGATGCTGAGTCCCAGTCCCGTTCCGCCGTCACTCTTGCTTCGCGCCTTGTCGACACGGTAGAAGCGTTCGAAGACACGGCCTTGGTGCTCCTTCGCGATTCCTATTCCGTTGTCAGTGACGCTGAGAACAACGCTGTCGGCTGTAGTACAGGTACGGAGGATGACTGAGCCGCCTTCACTCTTCGAGTAGCGGATTGCATTGTCGAGGAGATTGAAGATTATCTCATGCGAGAGTTTCTCGCTTCCCCTGACGACGGCAGGAGAGAGCTCAGTCTTTACTTCAACGCCTTTTTTCTCGGCCTTGAAGCTCAGTTCTCCCGCAACGTCCTCACCCACTGCCGAGAGGTCGATTCTGTCGTGGGCCGTGTCGTTGTTCTCGTCCAGTGACGAGAGGTTCAGTATGTCCTCGACGAGGGTAATCATTCGCCTTGCCTCGCGGAATATGTCAGTCGAGAAATCGACGACCTTGTCCTGCGGTACCGTTCCCGTCATCAGAAGCTCCGCAAAGCCGGAGATGGTCGTAAGAGGAGTCTTGAGTTCGTGCGAGACGTTCGCAGTGAACTCCTTACGCATGTTCTCCCTTTCGACTCTTTCCGTGACATCACGCAGAAGGATGATTATTCCCCCTCTGTTAGACGGGTATGCAACTTCCTCTATCATGAGACTCTTGAGAGGGAATATGACTTCCCGTCTCTCTCCTTCGAGGGCACCCAGGAGTGCCTTCTTGCCTTCCCCGTCCTGGAAGTACGAGAAGACGGATGTCGAGGTTATTCCCTCAGCCGAAAGCAGGGTTATGAAGCTGTCGTTGTGGCTCAGGAGCGTTCCGTTGTGATTGACTATCGCAAGGCCTTCCTCGAGTGAGGATGTTATGAGTTCGAACTCCCTCTTCTTCTCCTCGCTCTTCTCTATCTGCTCCCTTACACTGTCCTTCTCCTTCTTGAGACGAAGAAGCAGAGGAGAAAGCTCCTCATAGGTCTCGTTGTCCGCAGGGGAGTCGAGATTGAGGGAGTTGATCGGATCCACGATTTTCCGGCTTACCGCCCCCGACAGGAAGACCATGATTACGAGGATTACGGCAATCACGAGAAGAAGCGGCAGGAATACAAGAGAAAGGAAGGCAATCAGCGTCTTCGCCTCCGTCGAAAGACGGATGACAATGCCGCCGTCTATTCTCTTTGCCGCATAGACGCTCTTGAGAGAGAGCGTGCTGCTCTTACGCTCGCTGATTCCTATTCCGTTCTCGAAAGCCTCCCTCACCTCCTCTCTCTCGAGATGGTTGTCCATAC